>DATBAM010000018.1:0-8545 GCA_036271535.1 Steroidobacteraceae bacterium
ATGCACCGGGCGAATACGTACTGCAGAAATAATCATGAAATCACTTCTGTCGATGCTCGCGGTTCTCAGCATCTTCGGAGTCGCGGTAGCTGACGTGCCGCTGCCTTACGAAGATCCCGCTCAGGCACATGCGGCGCTCTCGGCCGCAGTGAACGAAGCCAAGGCCGACCACAAAGATGTCCTCATCGTCTTCGGCGCCAACTGGTGCGAAGACTGTCGTGCACTCGATCAGGCAATGCATGGATCGAGCGAAGCGCTGGTCAACTCGCACCTGGTGGTCGCAAAGGTCAATGTCGGCAACTTCGATGCCAATCTCGATATTGCCAAGCAATACGGCAACCCGATCGCAAAGGGCATCCCTGCCGCCGTGGTGGCTACGCCGGACGGCAAGGTCCTCTACTCCACCAAGGCCGGAGAGCTCGCGAACGCGCGCCGTATGAGCGAGCACGGCATCTACGACTTTTTCAACTCGGTGGTTTTGCCCCGAGCATCTCCTTGAAGCAGGCGCGCCGACCCAATACATAGGTATGCGCGACGGCGCGGTCATCGCCCAGAATCATCCAAAGGCGCAGCCGCTCGCTCAGATCCCGGCATTGGTCCATGCGCCGCGCCAGGAGCGGTGTGGCGGCGGGATCGAGCACGATGAAATCCGCTTCGTGACCGGCGGTGAAACTGCCGATACGGTCCTGCAGTCGCAACTGCCGTGCGCCCGCCAGCGTCGCCAGATAGAACGCCCGCAGCGGCGTGAGGATCTGACCGGTCAACTGCGCAACCTTGTACGCCTCCCCCATCGTGCGCAACATGCTGAAGCTGCTCCCACCACCGACATCCGTGGCGAGTGCGAACGGTATCTTCGCGGCATCCGTCGTGGCGATATCGAACAGGCCGCTGCCCAGATATAGATTGGAACTCGGGCAGAACGCGGCCCCGGCGCCGCTGGCGGCCAACCGCCCGCGATCGATCGCATCGAGATAAATGCAGTGCGCAAAGGTCGCGCGCTCGCGCAGCAACCCGTAGTGATCGTAGACGTCGAGATAGCTGCGCCGCTGCGGAAACGCCGCGCATACCTCGCTCACTTCCTGTCTGTTCTCCGCCAGGTGACTATGGATGAACACATCCGGGAACTCGCGCGCAAGGCGCCCGCAGCTCTCCAGCTGCGCTTCACTCGATGTCAGCGCGAAGCGCGGCGTGATCGCATAATGCAGGCGATCCCGGCCGTGCCATCGCTCGATCAGCGTGCGCGTGTCGCGCTCGGCGTCGGCGGCACTGACATCACGCAACCCATCCGGACACAGACGATCCATCAGCGCTTTGCCGGCGATCATTCGCAGCGCACGACCCGCGGCCACCTCGAAGAATGCATTTACCGACACGCTGTGTGCGGTTCCCAGGACCTGCGCCGTGGTAGTCCCATTGCGCAGCAGTTCGTCACAGAAGAAATGCGCCACCGCGCGAGCGTGCTCCGGATCGGCGAAACGCTGCTCCGCAGGAAATGTATAGCGCTCCAGCCATTCGAGCAGGTGGCGCCCGCCGGCAGCGATCACGTCGGTCTGCGGATAGTGGATGTGCGTATCGATGAACCCGGGAAGCAGCAGTCGCGACCCATGGTCGATCACGGGTAGAGCGGCATCCGACAGCAGTTCTGCGGCCGGCCCCACCTGCTCCACTTTGCCTCCGCAGACGATCAGCGCACCCTGCTCCCAGTACTGGTAACTGCACGGGTCATCGCGGTCGCCGGGATCGCCGCGGAAATTCAGGATGGCACCGCGATGGGCGATTCGACTCACGTCAGGCCCCCGGATGAAAACTGCGGCCCAGTGAAGCCGGCTGATTCAGCAGAATCGTTCGGCCATCCCGACAGACGAAGACCAGCACGACGATCGTTGCGATGTACGGCAGCATCGATAGGAACTCGCTCGGAATGTGGATGCCGAGTCCCTGCGCATAGAGCTGCAGCACGGTAACCAGACCAAACAGATAAGCCCCGCCCAGTACGCGCCACGGCCGCCAGGTGCCGAACACGACCAGCGCCAGCGCAATCCATCCGCGGCCCGCGCTCATGCCTTCCGCCCACATCGGCGTCACGGCCGTCGATAGGTACGCGCCGGCGATGCCGCTCATCGCACCGCCGAACAGCGCTGCCAGGTAGCGAATTCGAATGACCGGCTCCCCCAGCGCATGCGCGGCGCCCGGCTGCTCTCCGACTGCGCGCAGGCGCAGACCCGCACGTGTGCGTTGCAGGAACCATGCGATCGCAGCACACATAACGAGCGACCCATAGACCGGCAGGTCATAGCTGAACAGCAGGCGCCCCAGCACCGGCAGATCGCTCAAGCCAGGCAGGTGCAGCAGCGGCACGCGCGCGATCGGCATGCCGACGAACCCGCGGCCCGCGAAGGCGCTCAGGCCGATGCCGAACAGCGTCAGAGCCAGACCCGTCGCCACCTGGTTGGTCTGCAGGCTGAGTGTGAGCACCGCGAACAGCAGCGCGATCATCGCGCCGCCGAGAGCCGCCGCCAGGTACGCCAGCCACAAGCTTCCGGTCATGATACCCACCGCGAAGCCCGCCATCGCACCCACCAGCATCATCCCTTCTACGCCCAGATTGAGGACCCCGGCACGCTCGGTCACGACTTCGCCCAGTGCTGCATACGTCAGCGGTGTCGCGGCACCCACGGCGCTGGCCGCGATCGTCACCCAGGTATCGATCGTCATGTTCGCGCCACCGGTCGTAGCCTGAAGTGGATGAAGAGTTCCGCAGCCAGCAGGAAGAACAACAACGTACCCTGGAACAATCCGGTCACCGACGAGGGCAGCTGCAATTCGACCTGCGCCGATTCGCCGCCGAGGTAGAGCGCCGACATCAGCAGGGACGACAACACGATGCCGAAGGGATGCAATCGGCCGACGAACGCGACGATGATCGCGGCGAAGCCGTAGCCGGGCGATACGACCGGCTGCAACATTCCGATCGGACCGGCTACTTCGCTGATGCCCGCCAGTCCCGCGGCGCCGCCGCTGATCATCAGTGCGAGCCAGACATTGCGGCGTTCGCTGATGCCCGCATAGGCCGCGGCCGCCGGCGCCAGACCGCCGACCCGCAGGCGAAATCCCGCCGCGGTGAATCGCTCGAACCACCAGAAAGCTGCTGCCAGTCCCAGACCGATCAGGAACACGATGTTGACGCGCGCCCCCTCGAACAACGGCTGCAAGGTCGCGCTGTCGGGCAGCGGCGGCGACTGCGGGAAATTCTGTCCCGCGGGGTCACGCCACGGCCCGTGCACCAGCCACGACAACAGCAGTTGTGCAATGTAGACCAGCATCAGACTCACGAATATCTCGCTGGTATGGAACCGCAGCCGCAGGAATGCCGGGATCGCCGCCCAGGCCATGCCACCGGCGATGCCACCCAGCAGCATCAACGGCAGCGTCGCGGCCCCGAGTTGCGAATTGAAGAACAGGCCGATTCCCGCCCCGACGATGGCGCCGATGGTGAACTGCCCCTCGGCGCCGATGTTCCAGACATTGGCGCGATAGCCCGGCGCGAGTCCGAGCGCACACAGCATCAGCGGTGTGGCCTTCAACAGCAGCTCTCCCACGCCGTACAGCGAGCTGACCGGCTCGACGAAGAACACTTTGAAGGCCGCGATCGGATCGATCCCGATGAAACGCAGCGCGACGAAGCCGCAGATGATCATCGCCACCGCCGCGAGCGGCGACGACGCCAGGCGCATCAGCGCCGAGGGCCTGGACCTGCGTTCGAGCCGCCAGGGCCACCAGTGATTTTCAGCCGGCATGGCCATCCGATGCCGTTGCGGCATCGAACTCTCCGGTCATCCATACACCGACGGTATCGGGTGGCAGCTGCACTGTCGGCAGCGCTTGTGACAGGCGCCCTGCCGCGACGACTGCGAGCCGGTCGCAGATCATGTAGAGCTCGTCCAGCTCCTCGGAGATCACCAGCACCGCGGCACCCTGATTGCGCAGATCGATCAGTGCCTGCCGGATCCGCAGCGACGCATTGATGTCCACGCCCCAGGTGGGCTGCGCCACCAGCATCACCCTGGGTGCGAGTCTGATCTCGCGCCCGACGATGAATTTCTGCAGATTGCCACCCGAGAGACTCGCGGCGAGCGACCGCTCGCCTTCGCATTTGACCGCGTACTGATCGATCGTCTCGCGCGCGAAGGCGCGGGCGGCGCGACGCTGCAGCAGGCCACGACGCACGAACCCGCCGCGACTACCGGCAGCGCGCGCGCCGGTCAGGATGCAGTTGTCGGTGAGACTCATGTCGGGTACCGCGCCGCGCCCGAGGCGGTCCTCGGGCACGAAGCGCAATCCCATTGCCCGCCGTGTGCTGACCGTCAGGCGTCCGGCCTGCTGTCCGCACAAACGGATGGCGCCCGCCTCCTGTAACGGTGTCTCGCCCGAGATGGCCGACTGCAGTTCCTTCTGTCCATTACCCGACACGCCCGCGATGCCGACAATCTCGCCTGCACGCACACGCAGACAGAGCGCGCGCAGCGAGGTGCCGAACGGATCATCCGCAGTCCGCGACAGATTGATGAGTTCGAGCTGCACCGCCCCGGGCGCGCGGGCCTCAAGACGACAGGCCGGCAGCTCCCGTCCGACCATCAGCCGCGCCAGGCCCGCGTTGCTTTGTTCACGTGGAACGGCGGTGCCGACGACGACGCCATTGCGCAGCACCGTCGCGGTGTCGCACAGCTCGCGGATCTCATCGAGCTTGTGGCTGATATAGAGAATACTCATGCCTTCGTGCGCCAGTCGCCGCAGCGTCTCGAACAGCACCCGGACTGCCTGAGGTGCCAGCACGGACGTAGGCTCGTCCAGGATCAGCAGCTTCGGCTGCTGCAGCAGACAACGCACGATCTCGACTCGCTGCCGTTCGCCCACTGACATGCTGTGTACCAGCCGATGCGGATCGATCGGCAGACCGTAGCGGGTCGAGATCCCGGTGATGCGCGCTGCGAGTTGCGCCATCGTCATGCGCTCGCCGGTAGCGAGTGCGATGTTCTCCACGACGGTCAGAGTCTCGAACAGCGAGAAATGCTGGAACACCATCACGATGCCGAGCCGGCGCGCGTCGGCCGGCCCATGAAATACCACCGGGTGTCCGTCCCACTCGATACGGCCGGCGTCCGGTCGTGTGACTCCGCTGACGATCTTCATCAGCGTGCTCTTGCCGGCCCCGTTCTCGCCCAGCACCGCGTGAATCTCGCCGGCAGAGACCTGCAGATCGATGCCTTCGTTGGCGACGACGCCCGCGTAACGTTTACTGATGCCCTGCAGTGTGAGTCGCGGCGCCACGGTCTGGTTGTGCTCTGCCATCACTATAACCGCAACGCCTGCGGCGCAGCGAAATAGCGGCGTACGGTCGCGGCGCGTGCCCCTTTTTGGGAGCAAACACCGTCGCTCGAGTCACGTTTGGTGCAACCGTTCAGTTACCGGGTACGCCTTCGCGCCAGCTGTCCCAGTTCTTCGTGATGGCCTCGACCAGCGGCATGCCGGCGCGCATGAGATTATCGGTCGATATCCGCATTGCGCCCTCCATCGTCAGCTGCTGCTTCAGCGAGTCGAGCGACGACTGACCGGTATAGGGCCGATCGAAGTCCGAACCGGTGCGCAGTATCGCAACCCGCTGCAGATCCACGCGCGAAGCCTTCGCCGCACGGCTCAATGCCACCATCGATGCATTGTCCTCCTCCTGCGTCGTGCAATACTGGCCTCGTCCGCCCGTCAGCAATGCCACCCAGTGGCGCGCATGGGCAGACAGGTGCGGCCCTGCAAACCAGGTGTCGGACGTCACGGTGTCGCACTGGACTATCCCAGGAGGCTGTCGGGCGCCCGCCTCATGATAGTGCTGTCGGTATGCCCGCACGTCGTCGCTGTCCTCGAGCTGCCCCTGCTTCGACAGCAGCACGGCCTTCTGCAGCAGTGCCTCGTTCAACTGGAAGAGTTCGCTGTGATACTCGAGCCTGGGCATCTGGTCAGGCGATGTCGTCAATACACCGAAGTAGCCATCCTTCCAGCCGCGTGGCATGTCGCGTGCATCGATCTCGTGCGCGATGCCGACATCGACCGCATAACGTGCCCAGGTGGCCGAGCCGATCGTACCCCGGTCCGGATCGATACCGCCGATGCCAGCGATCAGAAAATAGGTTTGGCGCAGATCGAACTGGTCGCTGAAGGTCAGCGCCATCACCGAGGCGGCCGCGTTGGCGTGGCCCATGTCGGTCGTCATCTGGCAGATGCCGTCGTCGGTGCAGCCGACCTCGGGAAACGCCGCCGACAGCCCGGGCACCGTGAACTCGTGCGTGATCGTGAGTGTCTTGAGCCAGGGCGCGGCCTCCAGTCCGAACATGCTGACGATCATGACTCTGGGTGCGAACGGCTCGGCGCCACGTACCTGAGACAATGGGAACAGTGCCATCGGGACCAACATTGCAATCGTGAACAGCAGCCGGCGCATGGGCTCGATCGTATACAATCAAATCATCCGCTGCCATTCAAACATGCCGGGAATCATGCGAAAAAATCTCCTCACGATGATTCTGGGCATTTTCTTCAGCGCACTGTGCGCTGCTGCCACGCCGCCCCTGAAAGTCGCATTCGTCTATGTCGGGCCGGTCTCCGATGGCGGCTGGTCCTATCAGCATCACATGGGCAAGCTCGCTGCCGACAAGGAATTCGGCGACCGCATCGTGTCGACCTACGTCGAGAGCGTGCCGGAGACCGCGGATGCGGAACGCGTCATACGGCAACTCGCGGCCAAGGACTATCAGCTGATCTTCGCCACTTCGTTCGGCTACATGGAGCCGACACTCAAAGTCGCGAAGATGTTCCCCAAGGTGAAGTTCGAACATGCGAGCGGCTACAAGACCGCGCCCAACATGGTGGCGTACGAAGCGCGATTCTATGAAGGCGCCTACCTGCTGGGCGTACTCGCCGGACGCACGACCCATTCCAATACGCTGGGGTTCGTCGGCTCGTTTCCGATTCCCGAAGTAATCCGCAACATCGACGCGTTCACACTCGGCGCACGCAGCGTCAACCCGAAAATTCATACCAAGGTCGTGTGGGTCGATACCTGGTACGACCCGGGCAAGGAGCGCCAGGGCGCCGAAGCGCTGATTGCTCAGGGCGCCGACGTCCTGTGCCAGAACACCGACTCACCTGCGACCGTGCAGGTTGCCGAGGAGAAAGGACTGCACGCCTTCGGATGGGACTCCGACATGGCGAAGTACGGACCGCACGCGCAGCTGACGGCCAATACCGAGAACTGGGGTGTGTACTACATCGACGAGATCAACAAGGTGCTGGCGGGAACCTGGACTGGCGACCGCAAGATCAAATGGGGCATCAAGGAAGGCGCCGTCGTGCTGTCGCCGTTGAATGCCTCCGTGCCGGCCGACGTCGCCAAACAGTTCGAGATGAAGAAGCAGGCCATTGCCGCCCGCACGCTGCTGCCGTTCACCGGCCCGATCAAGGACAACACCGGCGCTACGCGGCTGGACGCCGGCAAGTCGCTGGATGCCGAAGATCTCGTCTCGATCGACTGGTACGTCGAAGGCGTGGACGGCACGGTACCGAAATAGTCAGTGCTGTGGCGGTGCCCGGCTGAGCAGGTCGAGCACCAGATGCTCGAATTTCGGCACGTCGACATCCTGCACTACCGTGACCGGACGCTCGCCGAGCCCGGGTCCGGCGCCGACCGACCAGCTGAGCGTATTGCCATAGCCTGCCGTGAAGCTGGTATCGACATCCACCAGCAACGTGCTGCTGTGCCGCACGATCGACGGATCCAGCCAGACCGCGACCGCCAGCTCATCCCACATCGGATAAGGCTGGCCGAACTTCGATAGATACTCGTCGAAGGGCGCGTGACCGTGGGACAGCTGCTGGAAATACTCCGGCTTGAAGAACGTCCTGGTCGTAGGATCGATCGGGATCTGGGTGATCTGCTTCCATGGTTCGTGCAACACCAGCGATGCGGCTTCGGGATCCCATCGCATGTTGAACTCGAGCCGCGGCGTATTCGCATACTCGGCGGCGAATTCGTTACCGGCGGAGGTCGGATTGAAGCTCCCGCCCATGAAGACGAATTCCTTCGCGAGGCTGGTGAAGTGCGGATCGAGCCGCGCCGCCAGCGCAATATTGGTCAACGGGCCGGCGGCCAGGATCGTCACCTGCCCTGGAAATTCGTGGACCTTGCGCACCAGAAAACTGGCGGCACTCTCGGTCGCGGCGTGAATCGTTGGTGTTCCAGCGGGCGATGGCGGCACCTCGAACGGATCCGCATGGTAAGGCGAGCGACGTGCCGTCCCCTCGCTAGGCCACTGCTCGGTCCAGGCACCCTTATAGAACAGCTTGCCATACAACGACTCCCATACCTTGGTGCGCTGCTGCGTGTTCACCAGCGGATACACTGCTCCCGGATAGACGCCAACATCGGCGCGCTTTGCTACCTCCAGCAGTCGCAGCGTATGGCTAACCTCTTCGTCCCGCCAGCCGTCACCGCTGGTAA
>DATBAM010000019.1:0-4908 GCA_036271535.1 Steroidobacteraceae bacterium
GACGTCGTGAAGCTCGCCGATCTTGGCGTCGAGGCTGCGGGCGGCGGGATGAAGACACTGAAGTTCGAAGCACCGGCCGGCCGCTCGCGCGGCGTCATGGTCAAGTCGGTGCCCGAACTGGTCGCGGCGCTGAAGCAGCGCGGAGTACTGTGATGACGAACAAAGTATTGGTCATCGGAGAGCAGTCGGATGGCAAGCTCAATGTTGCCACCTCCAAATGCGTCAGCTGCGCGAAGTCGGTTCCCGACGCACAGATCGATGTCGTATTGCTGGGAGCGTCCTTAGGGGCGATCGCCAAGCAGGCTGCCGAACTGGAAGGCGTACAGAAGGTGCTGACCGTCGAGCGCGCAGAGAATGCCGAGCCGCTGGCGGCGGTGTATGCGCCGCAGATCGCCGAAGTAGCGAAGAAGGGCGGCTACACCCACGTGTTCGGTCCGTCGACCACCTACGGCAAGGATCTGACGCCGCGCGTCGCGGCGCTGCTGGGCGTCAGCCAGATCAGCGAGCTGATGGCGGTCGAAGGAGCGAACAAGTTTCGCCGGCCGGTTTACGCCAGTAACGTCGTCATCACCGTCGAAGTGCCGGCGGGCAAGACCGTCGTTGCAACGGTGCGTGTGGCTTCGTTCCAGCCGACCGGTGCGGGCGGCAAGGCCGCGGTCGAGGCCGTCAGCGTCGAGGCCAAACTGCCGACGCATACCCGTTTCGTCTCGCGTACCGGTGCGAAGAGCGATCGTCCGGATCTGCAGACGGCCGCGCGGGTGGTATCCGGTGGCCGTGCGATGGCGAGCTCGGACAACTTCAAGCTGTTGTACAAGCTGGCTGACGCGCTGGGAGCGGCGGTGGGCGCTTCGCGCGCCGCGGTCGATGCCGGCTACGCGCCGAACGAATTGCAGGTTGGCCAGACAGGCAAGATCATCGCGCCTGAGCTGTATGTCGCGCTCGGCATCTCGGGTGCCATTCAGCATCTGACGGGCATCAAGGATGCGCGCACCATCGTTGCAATCAACAAGGATGCCGAGGCCCCGATTTTCGAGGTCGCGGATATCGGACTGGTCGCGGACCTGTTCCAGGTGTTGCCGGAGCTCGAGCAGGCGATCAACGCTGCAAAATAAGCGTTAGTCCGCAGACCGCACAGACGCGACGCCGTGCCCGGGCCATCAAGTACCTGGGCATCGTCGCGTATTTTTTTTGTTTTATTTTGGTGCAGCCGACGGCGTGGGGGTAGCTGCCGCGCGCAGTAGACGATTCATAACTTTTTGGCGAAAAGTTATGAATCGTCTACTGATGAATTTTTCCTCCCCTCACCCTCGCCGGCGCGCCCGGCGGTCGGCCGATTCCCAATCGGTTACTTCGCTCGTCCCAGGATCTCCGCCCGTACGTCGGTGACCTCGCGCGCCCGCAGGGGAATGGCGCCTTCGCAGCGCTCGGGCCTCGGACAGCGAGTGCTGCGCGGGCAGATGATGCGCGGCGCATGCGTCAGTGCTTCCTCGATCCAGGCGATGTTCAGCACACGTGCGACCGCGCGCAACGCGCCGGCGGCTGAGGCAGGGATCTCCGGTTCACCACGACGCAGGCACGCCTGGGTGACGTCGCGGATGATCTCCTCCGCATCGGTCCCATTGGCATCGAGCGCCGGCGCCAGATCGATGCCGACCGACAGTACATGCGGATTACCGGCCATATCTCGGATGCGCATCGAGTGGCAGCAGTAGAGCAACGATCGATCATGATCGCGCAGCACCGAGAGCTGCGAGCCGGACTCCCGATGATGGCCGCCCAGCATGCGGAACACTGCCCACTGCGGACAGGGGTCGCTGGCCTGAGCCATGTTGCCCCAGGGCAGCGGAATTCCATTGCCGCGATAGATCGCGCGCAGATATCCGGGCGGATAGGCGTCGAAAAAATGCCAGTACGGGTAGGGCGAGACCTTCGTCATGCGGCGCATCACCACTGCCGGCGTCAGCTCCAGCTCGGTCGCCGGTCCGATGCGGTACTGCGTGCGCGCCAGGAAGCGTCGGAATGCGATCTTCGGGCACAGCAGTGCGCCCGCGAAGAAACTGCATTCGAAGTCGCGCCAGGCGTGTAGCACATCCCTGGCGCGCAGTCCGGCCTCGGAGCCACTTTCCGGGCTGCCGCCCATCTCCCCGCCGGTCGCGTGCGGTGACTTCATGCCATCGCCCCCATGCAGCACCTTGTGACCGATGTGGGTCGCCAGGTCGAACTTCAGTCGGGCGGGATCGGCGCGCAGCGACTGATTGAGATAGATAGTCCCTGGGGCCTCGAAAAACGAACGCACGGTGCTGCGCACCGCCTGTTCGTTGTCCCGCACCAGCAACGGGCGACGCTCGAACCACTTGAGCTCGAGTCCGTGATGTTTGGTGAGCCGGATCAGATCATCGACCTTCAGCGGGAAGCGACGTTCGCCGATGCTCTCCGCGGTGCGTTCGAGATCCGGGAAGTCGTTGCGCGACATTTCCTGGTGGGAACGGATCAACAGTTGGGCAAACTGCCGACCGGTGGTGCCGGTCTGCGTCAGCAGTTGCGGAATTGCGGTCTGCAGCAGCTCCTTCGAGAACAGGAACGAGGGCTGCAGCGGCACTCGCTCGACGCCGCCGGTCTGCGGCAATGCGGGTTCGGCACCGAGGTCGGCCTGCTCATCGAGAAACCAGCCGACGTCTCGCTGGAATACCCCTGCCAGCAGCTGCAGCACCTCCTCGGAGGGCATGCGTTTGCCGCTCTCGATCATGCTCAGGTAGGACACCGACGGCGCGCTGCCAGGCTTCAACTGGATGCAGCGGTTTGACAATTCCTCGAGTGTCAGCCCGTTGCGCTTACGGATGCTACGTAATTTGGCCCCGAGGAAATGTCCCTGGCGCAGCAGATTTGCCATATTTGTGAAATTAACATTGTGAAGTTTTGGGAGTCAAATATCGCTAAAATTGACAGGTATGCTATGCATGAAAATTACTCGCAGGAGCCCCGATGTCGCAGACGAGAAGCCTTCCGACCGCTGATGAAATACGACGTACCTGGCAGGAGAGCCCACGCTGGCGCGGAGTAACGCGCCCGTATAAGGCGGAGGATGTCGTCCGTCTTCGCGGCACCATTCCGGTCGAGCACACTGTCGCCCGTATCACGGCGGAGAAGCTGTGGCGCTATGTGAACGAGAAGCCGTTCGTCAATGCGCTGGGCGCGCTGACCGGTAACCAGGCGATGCAGCAGGTCAAGGCTGGCCTGGATGCCATCTACCTGTCGGGCTGGCAGGTGGCGGGTGACGCCAACCTCGCCGGTGAGATGTATCCCGATCAGTCGCTCTATCCGGCCGATTCGGTGCCCGCGGTGGTCCGTCGCATCAACAACACGCTGCGTCGCGCCGATGAACTGCACCATGCCGAAGGCGACGACAGCATCGACTGGCTCAAGCCGATCGTGGCCGATGCCGAGGCAGGCTTCGGCGGCGTGCTCAACGCATTCGAGCTGATGAAGGGCATGATCGAGGCGGGCGCCGCCGGCGTGCACTTCGAGGATCAGCTGTCGTCGGCCAAGAAGTGCGGCCACATGGGTGGAAAGGTGCTGGTGCCGACGCAGGAAGGTATCAACAAGCTGGTGGCGGCGCGTCTGGCAGCCGACGTCTGCAATGTGCCGACCGTGCTGATCGCCCGTACCGATGCCGAATCGGCCAATCTGCTGACGGCAGACGTCGACGAGCGCGATCGCCCGTTCATCGATACCGCCAAGGGGCGCACCCCCGAGGGCTTCTTCAACGTCAAGGCGGGCCTGCCGCAGGCGATCGCTCGTGGCCTGGCGTACGCGCCGTACTGCGACATGATCTGGTGCGAGACCGGCCATCCAGATCTCGACGAAGCGAAGCAGTTTGCCGAAGGCGTCCACAAGAAGTTCCCGGGCAAGCTGCTGTCGTACAACTGTTCGCCGTCGTTCAACTGGAAGCGCAAGCTCGATGACGCGACGATCGCCAAGTTCCAGCGCGAACTGGGCGCAATGGGCTACAAGTTCCAGTTCATCACGCTGGCCGGTTTCCACGCGCTCAACTACTCGATGTTCGAGCTGGCGCAGGGTTACAAGAGCAGCCAGATGACGGCCTACGTGGCCCTGCAGCAGGCGGAGTTCGCGGCCGAACCACGTGGCTACACCGCCACGAAGCATCAGCGCGAGGTCGGTGCAGGCTACTTCGACGATGTCACGCAGACGGTTACTGCCGGAACGTCATCGCTGAGTGCGCTGACGGGCAGCACCGAGGAGCAGCAGTTCCGCTCTGCCTGACGATGGGCGGCACTGACTGACCATGCGCGTGTACCACCCGGACGCGGCCGCGGCCGGTGGCGCTTCCAGCGCCACCGGTGCGGTGCGTGTCCAGGGTCAGGTAGCCGGCGCTTTTGAGTCCGCCCTGTATGCGATGCGATGCGCGCAGATGGTGGTGGAGGCTTTCCTCAGCTACGACGCCAGTTTCCGTATCGTCACCCGGCGGGCGCAGGCCTGCTTCGCGGCCCGCGACTGGCGGCGCAGCCACGAGGATGCGGTCGAGCGAATCGAGCTGTACGAGCAGAGTATTCGTTCGACCGTCGCTCAGCTCGAGCTGGCACTTGGCGACGACGTCAGGCACCCGGGCCTGTGGCGTGACGTCAAACGTCATTTCAGCAATCTGATCGGCGGCCTGCCGGACAGTGAGTTCTGCAAGACATTCTTCAGTTCGGTGACGCGGCGCCTGTTCGGCACCGTAGGCGTCACCCCCGATATAGAGTTCGTCGCGACCGAGATGGACCCGCTCGGCGCTGCGCGGCCCGCGGCCGGCATCCACAGCCATCCCGTCGATGACGAATTGAAACTGACGGTACGTGCCGTGCTGGCTGAGCTGCCGCTGGGCGCTCCCTGGGCGGATCTGGATGCCAG
>DATBAM010000020.1:0-15761 GCA_036271535.1 Steroidobacteraceae bacterium
TTGCAACGCCGCGACAGGACCCACACGGGCGGATAGAGCCGCAGCGCTTCGTGGATCACCTGGTTGGTGTACTGCAACGCTTCGAGCGTGCTCAGTTTCAGATCCTGCAGCTCGGTGCCGTCGACTTCAGCGTGCAGGCGACGTTCCGCTTCCGGATGCCATGACAGGAGATACCACACGGAATTCAATACGGCGGCGGTCGTTTCGTGGCCCGCCACGATCAGCGACATGATCTCGTCGATCAGTTCGCGATGCGACATCGCCTTCCCATCGCGGTCGCGCGACGCCATCATCATCGCCAGCCAGTCGAGCTGCATGTCGGCGGCGCCTGCCGCCTCGCGCCGTGCGATCACCTGCTCGATATGCTTGCCCAGCTGCCGGAAGCGGTACGCGAAGCGCAGATCGCGATTGGTCTCCTCGCTCAGCATCGCGAATGGATTGCTGCCGCCCTGATCGCACAGCTGCTCGTAGTCATTGCCGAAGACGGCCCGCAGCACGGTTTCGAGCGCCGTTTCGCTGGTCTCCTTGGTAATGTTGCACGCATCGCCCCGATCGGCCATATCGCACCAGCGCGCCAGGCGTCGCCGGGTGACCTCCGCCATCATCGGCCCGAATCGCTCGATCTGTGAGCGCTGGAACATCGGCTGCATCATGCGATGCTGCCGCCGCCACAGTTCCCCTTCGCTGACGATGATGCCGTTGCCGACCAGCACGCGGACCCGGTCGAGACCGACGCCGATGGTGTAGTTGCGGTGGTTACCGACCAGTACGCGTTTGATCGACTCGGGATCGGAGACCACCCAGGTCTCGCGCGCCTGGCCCGGTCGCAGGACGCGATAGACGTCGCCCAGGGCAGCGAAGTCGCGAATCATGTGTGGCAGGGTATCGTCGGTCGAGCCGACGTCGAACTCGGCTTCAACCGCGGGCGGCGCCGGTGCACGCTGATCTGCAGAACTCATGGCGCAATATAGCGTAAGGCGCGCCCCGCAATCACAAATAGGGCAGCATCAGCCTCGCCGCCGAGTCGCGCAGCCGTACCGGCAGCGAACGCCGCGCCAAATCCGCCAGCGTCAGGCGCCGCTGCTGGTTGCGCTGGATGATATCGTCGACCTGCTCGACGATCGGCGAATGGTAGATCTCGAGATTGATCTCGAAGTTCAGACGGAAGCTGCGCATATCCCAGTTGGCGCTGCCGACGAAGCACCACTGGCCATCGACGGTCAGCAGTTTCGAATGGTCGAATGGCAGCGGGTGTGTCCAGACGCGGCAGCCGGACACCAGCAGCGGCTCGATGTGCGCCCGTGTGGACCAGTCGACAGTAGGATGATTGCTCGTCTGCGGAATCACGATGTCGACCGTCACACCCCGGATCGCCGCCAGCGACAATGCCGTAACGACCTGATCGTCCGGGAGGAAGTACGGCGTCATGATCCGCACTGACGATTTCGCACAGCCCAGCGCCGTGAGCGCCAGCAGTTCGATCTTCTCCAGGTCCTGGTCCGGACCGGATGTCACGACGCGTGCGGTGCCGTCGCCGACCGGCTGAATCGCGGGGTACCACAGTGGACCGTCCAGCGACTCGTTGGTGACAAACGACCACAGTTCTTCGAATGCCTCGCACAGCTGAGAGACCACCGGCCCCTCGACGCGGAAATGAGTGTCGAGCACCGGATAACGCGAATGAGCGCTCATCAGATTCTCAGCGCCGATGTTCAACCCGCCGGTGAATGCGATTGCGCCGTCTATCAGCAGAATCTTGCGGTGGGTGCGCAGATTCAGGAACGGCATGCGCCAGGGCATCACGGAATGCAGGAAGCGCGCCACCGGCACACCTGCCCTTCGCAGGCAGTGATAGGCATGCGAGCGGAAATAGCCGCCGCCATAACCGTCGATCAACACTCGCACTTCGACGCCGCGCTCGCGGGCCCGTACCAGCGCTTCGATGAACGGCTCGCCGGCGGCATCGACTCGAAAAATGTAGCTCGACAGGGCGATGCTGCGCTGCGCCCGCCCGATTGCCTCGAGCATCTGCGGGTAGGCCGCGTCGCCGTTGATCAGCACCTCGACGGCGGTCCCTTCTTCTACGCAACGTTGCGTGATACGTCGGCCGGCGAATTCCAGCGGCGCCAGATGATCATCGCGATCGCCACCCGGTGGCGGCGTCTGACGCAGCGGATTGCCGGGCGTATCGTGCAGGGTGTGCGCCCGCCGACGCACGCGGTTGATGCCCAGTAACGCATACAGGACGCTGCCGATCACGGGCGAGAGCCATGCCAGGCCGATCCAGGCCACCGATGACGCCGGATTGCGCTTGGTCAGCAGAACGTGCAGCGTCACACTGGCCGCGAGCACGAAGTGCACGATAGCCAGGGCCGAGGTCAGGAACGAGCCGGTTGGCGTCGGCATTCTCTACTGCTTACCGTTCGAGGTCATGATCGCGCAGCGCGGCGCGCGCCATGTCGACTGACGCGGCGAAGTGCTGCATCTCGAACAAGCGCAGCCGCTTGTAGAGCGCGTAGTCGGCGGCCATCCAGGCGAGCACCCAGCCGCGCGCACCGTCGAGGATTGCCAGACGCAGCAGATAATCCTTCAAAAACGTCAGACTGAATACGAACGGCCACGCCCACGGCGACCGCTTACGCGAATGTTCATGCCAGTCGAGCGCCTTGAGCTCTGCATAACGCAGCGACTTCAACTGACGATGGACCAGCGTCGGATCCAGGTCATGCAGCAACGCTGCCCGGAATAGCCGCTCTTGCCCGTCATACACCAGCGATTCATGCACGCGCACATCGCTCCATCGGGCACGCGCACGATGATAGATACGCGCCTTGCGCTCCCCTACCAGCGGCCGATACCAGCGCAGCGGACGTCCCATGAACCATGCCGTGCGACGCAGCACGCCGACCGCGGTGTCCGCATCGAGCATCGCCGGCAGGCCCAGCGCCAGCTCCGTCGCAAGCGACGGACTCAGCGCCTCGTCGGCGTCGAGCGCGAGGATCCACTCGTGTGCGGCGAGCGTGCTGGCGAAATTGCGCTGCGCCCCGAACCCGAGCCACGGCTGTTCTACGACCCGCGCGCCGTGCGCGCGGGCGATCGTGCAGGTGTCGTCCTGGCTGCCGCAGTCGACTACTATTTTCTCGGCTGCAAAGGTCACACTGTCCAGACAGCGTGCGATGTTTTTCGCCTCGTTGTAGGTAAGCACGATCAGGCTGACAGGCAGTATGCTCATGCCACCACCGGTTCGAGCGAAGCGTGATCGACGACCGCGCGACGCCACGCGTCCATCACCGCGGCGGGTTCGATGAAAAGCATCGAGCGCGTTCCATCGCGCTCGCCAACCAGACACTCGACGACTGCGTTCCTGCCCCTCGGCGCATACATGAATGGCTCCGTAGTGCCGAATAGCGTAACCACCGTGCAACCCACCGCGGCGGCCAGGTGCGCCGGTCCCGTATCGACCGAGACCATGCCGGTCGCGCGTTCGGACAGGCCCATGAGCCGAGGTATCGACAGCTCATGCACGACGTTGTGGGCGCGGGGCACGCCCGCAAGGCTCAATATGGTCTCGTTCAGCGCCGACTCCTGCGGCACTCCCAGCAGCAGGATTTCATGATCCGGATGCAGCTCGTGCAATCCACGGACAACCTGCGCCCAGTTTTTTTCCGGCCAGTACTTTGAATTGCTGCGACGGCGGCGCACGCCGCGCCGCATCGTGCGCTTGTTGCCTATTTGTACGAGGATGATACCGCTGTCGGCCCAGCCCCGCTGCCGCATCCACTGAGCCACGTCGGCGCGCTGGGCGTCGGTCACCGTCAGCTCGCCGAACGCGTCGCTGGTGGTGACAGTAAGATCCTGACCACCCAGCACCGGTGGATCGCGATAGGAAAATTTCAACCAGCGATCGCAGAAATGCGATTTCGCGAGGCCCGGCAGGTCCTCATGGTGGCACCAGTGCGCCGATGTCCATCCGGCGCGCTCGAGCAGCGCGCAGATCTTGGCGTTGTCGTGATCGAAGAGCCACGTCGGGCCGGGCGAGCGGCGACGCAGCCATGACGTCAGCCGATGCTGCTCCAGACTCAGCCAGTAGGGTCGCTTGCGGCTGCTGATCGTATGTATTTCTCCGACACCGGGCTGCCCTTCCAGCAGCGGGCGGGTCCAGTCCCCCGACCCGATGATATCCACCGAACAGCCGAAGCGTGCGTGCAGATGACGGATCGCCACGGTAAGTATCACCATATCGCCCAGAGCCCCGAAACGCACCACCAGAGGATGCGTATTCATGCGAGCCTGTTCTCGAGTTCCGCCAGCGCGTGATGGACACGTACCGGAAACTGCTGCTTGTTGTGGACGAACCAGTCGCGTGCGCGCGCTGCGATCCCCTGCAATTCATCCTCCGGCATCGCCGCGCACCGATGGATCACCGCTTCGAGCGCCTCCGGCTCGAAACGTGCGAGCTCGACGAGTCTGTGCCGTCTGCCCGCGACCACCCGCACGAGCAGGCCGCGTTCCGCCGTCACCAGCTCGTTCATCGGCGCCGCATCGCAGGTGAGCGTCACGGCGCCGACGCCGAGCGCCTCGACGATGTAGTGACCCCAGCCCTCGGCTTCCGACAGACACACATGAAAGCGGTGGGAATTCTGCAGCGTACGCAAGGTCTGATCGTCCACGAACTCGCGTAGTACCGTGACGTTGGGCGCGGCAGGATCAGCGTTCTTCGGCATCGCCGTCGTGTCCCGTATCACCGTCAGCGGCGGCCACTCCGGGTGCTGGCGCCAGAACTCCAGCAGCCGATGCGTGCCTTTGAGCTCGCTTCGGCCGCCCACGTGCAGGAAGCGTGCTTCGCGCACGACCTCGGACACCAGACGATCCTCGCTGTCGAAGCCTATATTCGATACCGCGCAGCCCCGCGACGCGAAAAGCCGGTGAGTGAGCGCGGTCTTGCTCCAGACGCGGTCTATTCGTGACAGCATTGCAGAGTCACGTCGCTCGAACCACTCGGGATTCGGTACCAGCACGTTGCAGCGGGCCTCGTGCAGAAACTGCGGCCATACATGCTCGAGCATCACGTTGACGTCGAAGCGCACCTGCTGTGCGTTCGGCCTGCGCAGGCGCGCATGAATTCCCGTCAGCCAGCTGCGGCGGCGGCGGCGCTCACGCCGGTCGCACGGTTGCTGCGTGACCTCGCAGCCAGCCGATTGCAGAGCTGCGCCCAACAGCTCCAGGTCGCGCGAAAGCCCGAGCCCGTTAGACTTGCCGATCAGCCTGACACGCATCAGCCGTCGATCCCGACGCGCGACGCCTGCCAGACGCGCTGGCAGATGCGGGCAGCGTCCGCGGGACCGGTGTGCCCGACGTCGATGGACACATCGCTCGGTTTCAGTGGTCCGTACTGCAGCGGATCCGACGCACGGAACAGCGCGACGGTGGGCACATCGGTACAACTCGCGAGATGCATCGGTCCCGTATCGGTCGACACGAATACCCGCATGCAGGCGATGGCTGCCGCGAGTGCACGCGGCGACGGCTCATGGAAGCCGCCGATGCCGTCCACCGTTGCCGGCAGATCGGCTCCGGGCTGGCACTCGAGTGCAATCGCATCGGGTTCCAGCTGCATGAAGGTTTGCCAGAACTGCGCCCACCATTCGCGCCCGAGCATTTTGTATCCGGCGGCGTGTGCGAAAAAGCCAATGACCCGCCGCGTGTCGCTCGTACCGAGGCTCGCGATGCTGCGTTCAATCAGCGCCCTGCCGGTCGACAATTCCTCAGCCCGCAGTGGCAGCGACAACCGCACCTGCGCTGCATCGTAGGATCGGCCGATCGCCTTATCCAGAAGATAGATCGGGTGTGCCGCCTGATGCGTGATCTCACGTGGTGGTGGCACTGCGTGCGTCAGGGGTGCCCACTGGCGATCGGTGACGAACCCCAGGCGTCGGTCCGCCCGACACAATGTCATCACCACGCGGCCGCTGTTCGACTCCGGCACAGGATCGATGGCCAGATCGTAGCGGCGTGCACGCAGTCGGCGCAGCGCGCCGATGAAGCGCCGCGCCATGTGATCCGTCTTGTGTGGAAAGATGAATATCTCACGGACACCGGGCATGTCGCCGAGCAGCTGCGGGCTGTGCTTGTAGGCAAGCGCCAGATCGATCGCGGCGTCGGGCAGCAGGCCATGAAGATGGCGGATCAAGGGCGTCAGGAACAGGGTATTTCCCATGCGCCCGTTGATACGACAAACCAGGATCGTGCGTACGCCGGTCAGGTCCAGCGGACCGGCCAGCCTGCGCGGACCAAACAAGCCTCCCAGCACCCGTCCCATGCCGCGGCGGAACCGATGGCGCAGATCAGCCAGACCGCGGCTGATACGAAGTCGGAACGACATGCCTCGCTACCGATACCGGTCGGCGCCGGCCAGATAGCGCTGTACGTAGTCCGTGACGCCCTCTTCCAGCGAGGTGAACGGTTGCTTGAAACCGGCGTCACGCAACCGCTGCATGCGCGCCTCGGTGAAGTACTGATACTTGTCGATCAGCGTGGCTGGCATGTCGATGAACTCGACCTGCGGCTCGCGGCCGCAGGCGCGCAACAGCGCTGAGGCCAGATCGAGCCAGCTACGGGCCTTGCCGGTCCCGATATTGAAGAGACCGGAAACCGCAGGATGCTCGAGCAGCCACAGCATCACGGCAACGCAGTCCCGAACGTAGATGAAATCGCGCAGCTGACCGCCGTCGCTATAGTCGGGTCGATAGCTGCGGAACAACCGCATCGGCGCGCCATCCCGGACCGACTCGAAGTTGCGCGCGACCACGCTTTGCATCGTGCCTTTGTGGTACTCGTTCGGTCCGTACACGTTGAAGAATTTCAATCCCACGCACTGCGGTGGCATCGCGGCGCCTTCCGCGATCAATCGCGCGACACGGCGGTCCACCATGTGCTTGCTCCACCCATACGCGTTCAGCGGTCGCAGGCGCGACAACGCATCCACGGTGAACTCGTCTTCGAATCCGGCCGCCCCATCTCCATAGGTTGCCGCCGACGACGCATAGATGAACGGCGTCGCGGACTGACGGCACCAATCGAGCAGATCCAGCGTCGAGCGGATATTCAGGCGCGCAATCAGATCGACGTCAGTCTCGGTGGTGGTACTGACGGCACCCATGTGCAGCACCGCCTTCAGGCGGCGCGGCTTTGCGTCGAGCCAGTCGGGAAGCGCTTCGGGTGATATGAGGTCAGTGAGTTCATGTTTTGACAGGTTGCGCCAGCGCTCATCGCTGCGCAGCCAGTCGCAGACCACGACCGACTCGCCGCGGGCAGCCAGTTCCGCGACCAGATTGGACCCAATGAAACCGGCGCCGCCAGTGACCAGATACATCGTCAGAACCTTCCCTGCAGCGCGATCGCCGCCTCGCTCAGATTGCGGACCACGACGTCGGCCGTGACGTTGGAGGTGGCTTCGGCAGCCGTCGTAGCACGCTCGCTCACCAGCATGGTCATGGCCCCGACTGCGGCCCCGAACTCGATGTCGCTTTGCTTGTCGCCGATGACGACCGCGCGCGCAGGTGCGAACCCCAGCTCCGCTGCCGCGTCCAGCAGCAGCCTGGGCCTGGGCTTGCGGCAGTCGCAGTGATCCTCCGGCCGGTGCGGACAGACATAGATGCGCTCGAGGTGCGCGCCGATCTCATCCACCATCTGCATCAGGCGGACATTCATCTGCTGCATCGCCTCCAGCGAGAACATGCCGCGACCGATCCCCGACTGATTGGTGATCACCACTAGCCGGTACCCCGACGCATACATCGACCGCAGACCTTCGGCGGCACCGGGAAGGAATTCGAGCCCCGCGGGATCGCTCAGGTAATGACGATCGAACACCAGCGTCCCGTCACGATCGAGGATGATGACCCGGTCTGCATCGCCGGGGCTCACTTGCGATGAGCGTTCATGCGCGCGATCGTGCTACTGGTGCTCTGGGAAGGTACGAGTTCCGCCAGCAGCACGCTGCCGCCGCGCTGCGTTACCAGGTCTGCTCCGACCACTTTGTCGACGGTGTAGTCCGCGCCTTTGACCAGTACATCGGGAGCCAGCACCTCGATCAGCTTCAGCGGCGTGTCCTCGCCGAAAATGACGACCGCATCGACGACCTTCAGCGACGCGAGCACCGTCGCCCTGGCAACCTCTCCCTGCACTGGCCGTTCCGGACCTTTCAATCGCCTCACCGACAGGTCGGAGTTCAGACCAACGACCAGGCGGTCGGCTGCCTGCCGCGCCTGGTTGAGCAACGAGACATGCCCGGGATGCAACAGGTCGAAGCAGCCGTTGGTGAATGCGATTCGCAGGCCCTGCTCGCGCCAGTGCTCCACCAGCTGCTGCACGCTGTCGAGACTGAAATGCTTGCTGCTGATCTGACCTTCTTCGGTAAGACCCAGACGCGCGATGATTTCACCGGTCGTGACGCTGGCCGTACCGTACTTGCCGACAACCACGCCGGCCGCGGCGTTGGCGAGACGCACCGCATCGCTGAGTTCGGCGCTGTTCGCCAGCCCCAGACCCAGCGTGGCGACCGCCGTATCGCCGGCGCCCGAAACATCGAAGACTTCCTTCGCAACGGTGCGTATGTGTTCGGTGGCGCCATCGCGCCGCACGATCGACATGCCTTCCTTGCCGCGGGTGACGACCACGGCCTCGCAGCGGGCCTGATCCATCGCGACCCGTGCACCGGCCTCGATCTCGCGATCGTGCGCACAGACGTGACCACAGGCCACCTCGAGTTCGTGCCGGTTGGGCGTCAGCACCGACGCGCCGCGATATTTCTGAAAACTTCTGGCCTTCGGATCGACCAGCACCATCCGACCGGCAGCGCGCGCCGCATCGATGGCTTCGGCAGATACCCGCTCGCAGAGCACGCCCTTGGCGTAGTCGGAAAGAATCACGACGTCGGTATGCGCCAGCAATTCGCGATAGCGGGCAAGCAACGTGGTCGCTACCGACTCATCCACGGGCGCGCGGCTTTCGATGTCCGTGCGCAGAATCTGCTGCCGATCGGCGACGTGCCGCGTCTTGATGGTGGTCGGCCGATGGGGATCGGGTATCAGTTCGGCCCGGACGGTGGGAATCAGTGCGAATTGCGTGCGCATGTTGTCGGCGATCGGATCCTGACCCACCACGCCGATCAGCGTGGCCTGCGCCCCGAGTGTGGCGACATTGCGGGCGACATTGGCCGCGCCACCGAGCATGTCGACGGTTCGCTCGACGGCCATGATCGGAATCGGCGCCTCGGGCGAGATTCGTTCAACCGACCCGTACACGAACCGGTCCAGCATCAGATCGCCCAGGATCAGCACACGTGCGCTGTGGAACGTGCCGAGCAGATCCAGCAGCGTCTTATCGCTCATAGGATGTGGTCAGTGCCCGAGCCGGATCTCGAGCGCCTTGCACAGCAGGTGCCCCACATAGATGTGCATTTCCTGGATGCGCGCGGTGATCGTCGAGGGCACGATGATGGCGGCATCGCACAAGTTGCGCATCTCGCCGCCATCGCCACCGATCAAGCCAGTGGTCTGCAGCCGGCGGCTTCTCGCTTCCCGCAGCGCCTTCAGCACATTGGGACTGCGTCCAGAGGTAGAGATACCGACCGCGACATCGCCCGGGTTGCCGAGCGCTTCGATCTGCCGACTGAAGACGCGCTCAAAGCCCATATCATTGGCACCGGCTGTCAGTGCCGAGGTATCGGTCGACAGAGCAATCGCCGCGATGGCCGGGCGATCCTTCTGATAGCGGATGACCAGTTCCGCGGCGATATGCTGAGAATCGCTGGCACTGCCGCCGTTGCCGAACAGCAGCAGCTTGCCGCCGCGACGAACACAGGCTTCCCATGAGGCGAGCATTTGCGAGAAAGGGCGCTCCAGGTCACGCATCATTGCCTCGAACGCTTCCCGGTGCTCGCCCGATTCGGCGCGCAGAAAATTGCCGATATTCAGGCCTGACTCGCTGGTCGGCGCGGCCGCATCCAGCGTGGCGTTGGTTACCATGCGCTAATGGTAAGCTGGAACGTATGACCCCGTCACGCGAGGATCAGGTCCACGCCTACCTGATTTCCCTGCAACAGAATCTTTGCGAACTGTTCGGTCGGACCGATGGCGGGCGCGGGTTTGAACTGGACCCCTGGACGCGCTCGGGTGGCACCGGCGTGTCCGGGCGCGGCACGACGGCCGTGCTGGAAGAAGGCACCGTGCTGGAACGCGCCGGCGTAGCGATGTCGGACGTCACCGGCAGCGCGCTGCCGCCGGCCGCCACCGCGCGCAATCCTCATCTGGCGGGGCGTGGATTCCGGGCCATGGGTGTCTCGGTGGTCATGCACCCGCGTAACCCGCACGTTCCTACCAGCCATATGAATGTGCGCTTTCTGAGCGCGGGGGATGTCTGGTGGTTCGGTGGTGGCTTCGATCTCACGCCCTATCTGGTCGAAGAATCGGATGTCGTCGGCTGGCATCGGGCTGCAGCCGCGGCCTGTGCCGCGTTCCACCCGGACTTCTATTCACATGCGCGCCGGCACTGCGACGAGTACTTCTACGTCAGGCATCGTGGCGAGGCGCGCGGAATCGGCGGCATCTTCTACGACGACCTCAACGAGCACACCGAACGGTTCGGCACCAGCTGGGAGCGGTGTTTCGAGCTCATGCGCAGCGTCGGTTCCCACTATCGCGACGCCTACCACGGCATCGTGTGCAACCGCAGCAATTTGCCTTATGGAAAAAGGGAGCGTGACTACCAGCTCTACCGCCGCGGTCGGTATGTCGAGTTCAATCTTGCCTTGGATCGAGGCACGCTATTTGGCCTACAATCGGGAGGCAGAGCTCAGTCGATCCTGATGTCGATGCCGCCGCTGGCGAGCTGGTCCTACCATTCGCCGGATGCCGAATTCGACGCGGCCCTTCTACCCTATCTGACGACGCTGCGGGGACACGACTGGTGCGGGAGGAGCTGACAAGATGTTTGCCTGGCCACCAGGGTTCCGGGGCCATATCCGCATCACCAGCCTGATTGCGCTGGGCTTCGCGGCGCTCGCGCTGTCGGGGCGCGACGATGCCGGCAGCCCGGCAGGTCTCGAAAGAACCTCCGCTGCCGGCGCCATCGCGCAGATCGCGCCCGCGGCGACGCCGGACGACACTCAGTTGCTGTCCGAAGTCGTAGTCCAGGCGGCCGCACCACGCTACGTCCTGCCGACCCGGCGCGACCGGATCGGACGGATCTGGGCACCGGTATATATCAATGGCCAGGGACCGTTTCGGCTGGTGCTCGATACCGGAGCGAACCATTCCGGCATCACGGCCGCGGTCGCGCAGAGCCTCGGAATGCCACTCGATCTATCGCGACAGATCATGCTGCGCGGTGTGACGGGATCGGCAGCGGTGCCGACCGTGCATGCAGAGACATTCGTCGCCGGTGATCTTCGCGAGAGCGATCAACGCCTGCCGATCATCATTGATGCACTGGGCGGTGCGGACGGTGTGCTTGGCACCGACGGCATGCAGAACCGGCGGATCTACATCGACTTTCATCACGACTATATCGACATCGCCCGCTCCAGCAATGAGCGAGCGCCGCCCGGGTTCCGCGTCATACCGTTCGAAACGCTGCGCGGCAATCTGCTGGTGGTGCCGGCCATGGTCGGAAGCGTGCGCACCAAGGCCATCATCGATACGGGCGGCCAGGTGACGATCGCCAACGAGGCACTGCGCCAGGCCCTGGCTCAAAGGATCACCGATGCACACAAGGCGACCATCGAAGGCGTGACCGCTGACGTCCAGCTCGCCGATACGATGAGAACACCGCCGTTGCAGCTGCTGGGCACGGATCGGCCTGGAAGCTCGATCGAGTTCCGCTATCGCGACGTCAGCTACGGCGATATGCACATCTTTGAGCACTGGCGACTGACCGACGAGCCGGCGATGCTGGTAGGCATGGATGCCCTGGGGCTGCTGGACGTTCTGATCATCGACTACCGCCGGCACGAGTTGCAGCTCGAGGTCCACTCCGACAACTGACGATGCCGCGTGCGCGTGCTAGGCTAATCTCACACGACAGCAAGCGGCGACCGGTAGCAGCCGCCTAAGAAAAATCTTGGACGATCGCAACTTCGACCCGCCGCAGATGGAGCCGTCGGCCACGGTGACGACGCGCCGGCGTGGTCACGTCCCGGCCGTAAACGCCGAGCCGGTCGCGAAACCGGGCGATGTACTGATCTCGCGCTTCCGCCTGCAGCGGATCATCGGCCGCGGTGGCATGGGCGTCGTTTTCGCCGCCAACGACCTGCAGATGCAGGGTGAGCCGCTGCTCGCCATCAAACTACTCAACGAGGACATGCGCGACTTCCCGATCGCCGCCATGGCGCTCGAGCGCGAGTGCCGCAAGGTGCGCATGCTTGCACACGACGCCATCGTGCGGGTATTCGAGTTCTACCGTGCCGGTGACCAGACCTTCATCACGATGGAACTGCTGGATGGCGAATCGCTGGACGTCGTCATCAAACGCTTTCCGCAGGGACTGCCGAGGGAAGACGCGTGGCCCATCATTCAGGCGACCGGCGACGCACTCGGCTACGCGCATCGGCAGAGTCCGCCGTTCGTACATTCAGATTTCAAGCCGTCCAATGTGTTCGTCACACGTACCGACCGGGTCAAGGTGCTGGACTTCGGCGTGGCGCGCGCCGTACGTACACCCGACATGGCGACCGCGCACAACCTCAGTATCTTCGATCCGTCCGCTTATGGTGCCCTGACGCCAGCCTATGCCAGCAGCGAAATGCTGGCGGGTCTTGCATCCGATCCCAGTGACGACGTCTATGCGCTGGCCTGTGTCGCCTACGAAACGCTCTGCGGAAAACACCCCTATCAGCGCCGTCCCGCGGATCAGGCTCGCGCGCTGCGTTTGAAGCTCGCGCCGATCCCGGGCCTGGGTCATCGGGCCAATCGCGCGCTGGCGCACGGTCTGGCCATCGACCGCGGCGATCGCACCCCGTCGGTGGCGCAGTTCCTGGCGGAACTGGGCGATGCGCCCCGATCGGCAGCGTCACGTCGACAGGGACAGCAGCGCCGTAAGGCCGGAACCATCGCTGCCGGCATCGCGCTGCTGGGTCTGGCCATCTGGGGCGGCGTGTCGCTACGCCACTCGACGCGGACCTCACCGACCGAATCGCTGGCGCCTGCCGTCCGGGCGTCGCCTGCCAGGACCGCCGGCTCGGCTGCGGCCGCCGCGGCGACGACGCCCAATGTTGGCGCGCCAGTCGATGCCGCCCGTGCCATCGCACTGCTGCAACAGCTCGGCGCGGATACGTCCGCCCTCAAGGCCGGTACCGCGTACCCGCCCGCGGGAATCCGGCAGTTGATCGAGAGCGAGCCGCGCAAGGCGACGCTCGGCAGCACACCGGAGCAGATGCAATCGGCGCTCGCTTTGTGCCGGCAGCATTCGGCCGATTGCGAAGCCAGCTGGTATGCCGACGAGAAGCTCCGCACCGTAACTCTCAACCCTTTCGAAATGGATACGGCTCCCGTCACGGTGCGCGATTTCCGTCGCTTCGCCGATTCCACGCCCTACCGGACGCAGGCCGAGACCGCAGGTTTCGCCTACGCGGTGGTGGGCGAGAATCTACAGCGCGTCAGCGGCGGCAGCTGGCGCAACGCAATCAAACAGTTCGCGATCGAAGACGACCAGCCGGTGGTCGGCGTCACGTTCAACGACGCGCAAGCCTACTGCCGGTATCGCCGCGAGCGGTTACCGACCGAAGACGAATGGGAGTACGCCGCTCGTGGACCGGCGCGCCATGTCTTCCCCTGGGGCGAGAATCCCGCGCCGGCAGCGCGTGGCCGTGCGACGCCACCGCGCGCCGGTGACGGACCTGCCGAGGGTATTGGCGACCGCTATCGCGGTCTGTCCGGGAGCGTCTGGCAGTGGGTAGACACCACGGCCCCGGACGGCACGCGATTGTTGAAGGGTGGTTCGTGGCTCGATACCAATCCGGCCAATCGCCGCGCCGCCGTGCAGCGAATGGAGCAATCCGACCGGGCCGATGCCGACAGCGGTTTCCGTTGTGCCCGATCTTTGGCGGCGTGGCCGGACGCGGACTTCTGGCTCGCGCGTCTCGTGCCTTAGACGATCCGCATGGCGCGAGTACCGGGGTTCCTGCTCGATGCTGCCAGCCGACCCTATCGGCAAGCAGGGCTGTTCGCCTATCACTTCGCGCGCGGCAAGTTGCGCGGCGATCCGGTATTCGCACGCATTCTCGAACTCGGTCTGCTGCGGGGCCGATCCAGCATCCTGGACCTCGGCTGTGGCCAGGGACTGCTGAGCTCGCTGTTGCGAGCAGCCACGCATTGCGCGGCCGCTGGTTCGTGGCCGCCGCGATGGGCCGCAGCGCCAACCGCGGTGTCGACGCTCGGCATCGAACTCAAGGCGCGCGACGTGGCGCGGGCACGGCGCGCGCTTGGCGCCGACAGCGCATTCGTTCATGGCGACATCCGCACCGCGCCGTTCGGCACGCCGGATGCGGTCGTCATCCTGGACGTCCTGCACTATATGCCGCAGCCGATGCAGCTCGAGGTTATCCAGCGCGTCCGTCAGGCGCTTCCCGATGACGGCCTGCTGTTACTTCGCGTCGGCGATGCTCGAGCCGGCTTTCGCTTCCGCTACGGTCAGTGGACCGACCGCATGGCAATGCTCGCGCGCGGCCACGGCTGGATGCAGTTGCATTGCCGCAGTCTCGACGAATGGAGAGTTCTGCTCGAACAGTGTGGCTTCGAGAGCGCGAGCATGCCGATGAGCCAGGGCACGCCATTCGCAAACGTACTGCTGGTGGCGCGCGCCCGTCAGCGCGCTGGCTGATACAGAACCTGTGACAGCACGTCGGGCTCACCGGTGACCGAGCCGATACGTCCGTTGTTCTCGAAGTGCAGGTCGTATTCGCCATGGCTGGAGCGCCAAACGCGCCAGATCGGCTCGTCGAGTGACGGATTCTCGCTGGTCAGCGGATAGCCTACCGCGACGATTGCCTGTTCGCGGGTCATGCCGACCGTCACCCTGCCCGCCCGAATCGCTGTCTGCACTACGGACGGGTATGCATTGATGCGCGGGGTCGGGTCCACCCTGACGATGACCTTGTTGACCCACGCATCCAATGACTCCTGTTCGTGACCGTAGTCATGGATCAGGCGCATCGGCTTGCCGTTGATGCGGATCGCCGCCTCGTTGCGGCCGTCGTAGCTGAGCACTTCGACCGGCGTGCCCGCGGCAATCATTGGAAATCTCGAGTAGTTGCCATCGTTGATCGACTTGCCATCCGCGTGCAGGTTGCAGCAGGCAAAGCCACTGCGTGGGAATACCGGCGCGCCGGTGGTCGGATCGACCTTCGGTGGATCGGGCTTTGCCAGCCCCACGGACTGCAGCACGTTGCGCACGATCCCCGCCTGCAGCATAGGCGGAGCCGACACCAGCACCGCGAGCAGCAGTCCGCACAGCACGTGCGGACGACCTCGAGTGGCTCCTAACTCATGATTTTCCATATGTTTTTTGCTTCCCTGCCAGCCTTGCGTATCAGCCTCGATGTCCCCACTATGGTTGCTTCGGCCCAAGGAGTCCTCACCATGGCACTGTTCCAGAAGAAATCCTCGATACCCGCCCAGGCCGACGCGCTGCCGGGGCGATCCACCCCGCTGAAGGTGCCGGAGAGCCACTTCGTCAACCATCATCGCATTGTGCCGCCGTTCCCG
>DATBAM010000021.1:0-8826 GCA_036271535.1 Steroidobacteraceae bacterium
CGCTAAGTGGGCCACCGGCTAGGCCCCCGCTATGAGCATCGGCCTTCGTAACCCCCGGATTGATCTTATCCGGGGCGTGTCGATCCTTCTTGTGCTGTTTCACCACTTCAACATCGCGTGCCACCTGAACGACACCCCCCCCTTTCAACGGTATGAGACCGTTTGAAACCTGGAGGATGTACATTCCGGCTGGTCGTGGGGGCACGCGATCGCGCGGCGCCCACCTTCATCAGCATTTCCTCGCGCGAGATTTCCATGGCGATGAGTTCACGCAGCCGCTTCCACAGCCACTTCATCTGACGCCGGCGCATCGCCCGTTCTTTGGTGACGCGGTCGGCACTCTCGGCGAAGATATAAAGTTCGTTGTCCTCGGCTAGCAGTTTGACCTGCACACCTTGGCGCGCCTGCTGCCGGCGGCTGTCGCGGAGCATCTAACGGGGTCCTCCTCTATCTGCGTGCTGCTCGGTTGGGCGAATGGGCAGCGCGTGCCCTCAGCAATTCGACCCCGGCGCTGCCATACATGGCTCGCTTGAGTGTCTTCAGCCGATTGATCTGACCTTCGGTCTGGCCGTTGCTCCAGGGTTTGGTGATCGCATTGCGAACCGCCGCGAGATCCTGACGTAATGTCCGGGCGAAACGGCGAATTCCATACAATCCAGATCGATCCGCATCGTGCTGCCGCGCGACAATCAAGGTGAGAGGCTGGCGTTGCGGTTGTTTGGATGTCGTTCGCGGATCCCATCTGGGCCAGCGGTTACGTCCGGTCCGACCCACTCCAACACAAGCCGCCACTTCATCCCGAACTCCTGGTTACCAACCACCAGGCTGTCCCATAGCACCCCGAAGATTCTGGACGGTCTCGTTAAGGCCGGTGGGTTGATGCCCCATGATAGAACGACAGATGACAGATCGTGGCATGCGTCTGCTGCCGATGACTGAGATCCGCGTTAGGGGTAGACAAAGATCGGACTTGCGTGCTGGGACCATACGATGACCGCGTCGACCAGCGCGAGCATAATTGGCTTCGCCACACGGAGGGCAGGATGACCAAACTTGGTGGTGTCGATGGCGGGATTGCCGCCGAGCAAGAAGAGGCATTGCCGCCTGATTCGATCGGGAGCCCAGTACTCGTCGAGAGCAGTAATCAGGTTATCGCGGGCCCCATAAATCTTGCCGTCAAGACAGACATCGATCGCAGCTCCGCTCCTCACGAAACACCAACCGCTACTTTGAGCAGCGTCGTCACCACCGGTAATCTCGAGCGGGCCGACCACGATGAACTCTCCGGCTGGGCGTGGGATCCCGCCAGACCGGACGAACCCGTCGACATCGAAATCTTAGACGACGATGTCGTCGTGCTGACATTGGCCGCCGATGAGTTCAGACTCGATCTCTCGGAAGCAGCGATAGGCGACGGCCGGCACGGGTTCCGCGTTCGCAACCTCACCGGTGTCTTCCCGCTGTCGCGCCACCGCGTGCGGGTGCGTCGCGCGTCCGACGGCCGGGATCTGGTCGGATCGCCTCACTGGATCACGCGTATGCAACTTGACGACCAGGCTCTCGCCTTCATCGATGGGGTGATTGCGTCTTCGATCCAAGTCTCGACAAAAGCCGACGATCTGATCCGGCCGCTCGGCCATCTTGTTCGCTTGCTTGCCGACGTGACGAACGCCCATGCGGCGCTGGCGAAGAAAGGCCAACGGCAGTCGCTTCCCGCCGTGTCACATGCCGCCGGTGTGAACCTGAACGGACGGGCGCGTGAGTTCGTGCTGAGCCTGCAAACGACCTACCCGCCACTCCATTTCGAACCCGCCCAACAGCCGCTGGTTTCAGTCATTATTCCTGTTCACAATCGGTTCCGGCACACCTATGACTGCCTGCGGTCGATCCGTGATGCAATATCCGAATCGTCCTTCGAGATCATTCTGGTGGATGATGGATCAAGCGACGAAACGCTGTTCTGTGCCCTGGTGTTTGTCGGGGCCGTGCGGGTCCTGCGCAACCCAGACAATGTCGGGTTTGTTCCCAGTTGTAACGCCGGTGCCGCGTCCGCCAGTGGACGTTACCTGCTCTTTCTGAACAATGACACCGTGGTACGACCTGGCTGGCTCGACGAGCTTGTCGGGACTTTTGAGCATGTGCCCAATGTCGGCATTGCCGGCTCGAAGCTTCTATTTGCGGATGGCACCCTGCAGCAGTCGGGCGGTATCGTATCGCGTTTGGGTGATACCTTACACTGGGGCAGCGGCCTCAATCCTTTCGATCCGCGCTTCTGCTTCCTGCGCGACGTAGATTATGTGTCGAGCACTGCGTTGATGATTGAGCAGGCCCTCTTCCACGAATCGGGCGGTTTTGACGAACTCTTCGCGCCGGCATTTTATGAAGATGTCGACCTTGCCTTCCGCGTACGCGCGCTCGGGAGGCGCGTTGTGATGCAGCCGGCATCGGAGATAATACATTACCAAGCAGGAACGGAACGCGCTGATCCAGATGATACTCGCGCACAACGATATCATGCCGCCAACCACGGCAAATTCTATCAGCGCTGGAAGAAAACGCTCGTTACGCACCGCCTCAGCGGTGATCAAACGGAGGGCGAAAGCGAGCGTTATGTGGACAAGCGCGCCTATTTCATTGACGACGCGGTACCGACTCCGGACCAGGACGCGGAGTCCGCGGCAGCGCTCGATCACATGCGCCAGTTGATGCAGTTTGGCTACAAGGTGACGTTCTTACCGGGCGACGACATGGCACGAGTTGACCCTTACACGGAAAATCTTCAGAAAGTGGGAGTCGATTGCCGCTACCAGCCATTTTCGAGTTCGGTCGAGGAGGTCTTTCGCACGACGCTCGTCACGCCTGATCTGGTCTATCTACGTCGTTACGGTAACGCGGCAAAATACGCCACCATGGTCCGGAGCTATTTCCCACGGTGCCGCATTATCTGCGGCGTGGCCAACCTGCAGTTTGTAATCATGCAGCGTCGGGCTGATTTCGAGCACGGGACCGTCGGCAAACTCGTCGCCGCCACTCAGCGGCAGCTCGAACTCGCGGCAATGCGTGAAGTGAATTGGGTGATCGTGCATTCTCTAGTCGAAGCCAAAATTCTAGAAGAGGCAGATCCGGAGTTGCAGGTTTCCGTGGTGCCCTGGACAGTGCAACCGCGACCCACGTCGCTGGCTTTTCACGAGCGGTCCGGAATCGCGTATGTTGGCAGCTTCGGGCAATCGCCGAATGTCGACGCTGCGCACTATCTGTCGAGCGAGATCCTGCCACTGCTGCGCGATCGTGTTCCCAAATGCAGGGTCTACCTTGTCGGTAGCGACATGCCGGACGAGATCATGAATCTGCGGCAGCCGGGGCTGGTGCCGCTCGGCTATCTGGCGACCCTGCCCGATCTGCTGCACGGTTTGCGCTGCACAATCGCGCCGTTGCGTTATGGCGCCGGGATCAAGGGGATGGTGTTGGAGAGTTTCGCGCACGGTCTGCCTTGCGTGATGAGCGAGATCGCGGCTGAAGGATTGCAACTGCCGAGCGATCTCGCCTGGCTAGTGGCACGCGAGCCAAACGATTATGCTGAAAAGATTGGCCGCCTTCACGACGACGCTGCCTATAACGCCCGACTTTCCGAGGTCGGGCTGACCTATATAACGCAGCGATGCAGCGAGCCGGTGGTTAAGGCGGCTCTGCAATCGGCGCTCGGCTAGCGCGACTAAGCGGGTGGTGTGACCGTGCGGCCGAACCAAACTCAACGCCTGCTGCTCCGAGCGGCCCTTGATCCGCCCGAAAGCGCAGTGAAGCAGTTTGCCGCGTGGAGTCAGTTGGTTGATCTCAACGACGTGGTCGGCACGGGTTATCGACTGCTTCCCCTGGTGGACCAAAACATTAGCAGCCGCTTGACCGACAGCACGCTGCAGCGCCGGCTTCGCGGCATTGCGCGTCATGCGTGGCTACGCAACAGTCTGCGATTGCGGCTTTGGTCATCGATCATGGACACGCTGGCTGAGCGACAGATTCCGTTCCTGCTCATGAAGGGAACGGCTATGATGGCGCTGCTCGGCGACGCGGCAGCGTTACGTTTCGTAGCCGACTGCGATCTGCTGGTGGCTGCCGAACGCGCGCGCGATGCCGTGGCCGCGCTGCTCGACCTTGGGCTGGCATCTCCATACCTCGAAGCAAAGCGTATCGGTGCTGGCGACTTAGGGCTGCTGCACGGTATCGGTTTTAACCGGCCGCCGGATACCGAGGTTGTTATTGACCTGCATTGGAGACCGTTGATGGAGGTCGGGGCGGAGGAATTCGCGTGGGACGTTTTACAACGTTCGATTGTCGGCACGCTGTTGGGCCGCAACGTGAAGATACCGGAAGCGGACGATCTGTTCCTGCAAGCCGTCGTGCACGGCACCAAGTGGTCGGACCCAATGCGCTACGATTGGATGATAGACTGCACTTTTATTATTCGGTTAGCCGGCGAGAGTTTCGACTGGGCGAGACTGTGGGCCACGGCGGACCGCTATGGATTGGTCGCGATCCTGGGGGAGGCGCTCGAGGTCCTTGCCGAGGCGCTTCCGTTACCCGTCGCGCCGGCGGTCTGGCGACAGCGGTCCGGGCGCGCGCCCGTGTGGCTCGAACGTCGGGAAGCGCGCGTGCGCCAAAAGCCCCCACTGACGTTGTCGCGCAGCGAATGGTTGGTGCTCGATCGAATGCGCGTCCGGCGCAGCGACGTCGCATTGGATGCCGCGTCTCCATCCGCTCTGCGGTCGCGTGACCGCGTCCCGCACTTGCTAGTCGCGGGACGCCATGAGGCTGAAATAGCGCACTCTGGCGTCGACGGCCCGCTGTTCGTGAGTGGCTGGTCGCATACGGAACCAGATGGACGCTGGACCGATGGCAGCCTTGCTACGCTGGCCGTGCGGGCGCGGCCGGAGGACGGCCCACTGCGACTGGTGCTGACCAGCACCGCCTTCGTGCCGCCCGGTCAGTTGGAGCAACGCGCTGACATTTATGTCGACGGCCACTTTTTTGCACGGCTGCACTGGCCGCCCGGCCTACCGCTGCCGCATCGGCACGTTCTCGACCTCAGCGGTATGGCCACTGGCGACGAGCACGTGCTATTGCAATTCCGCATCGCTCATCCCGATATTCCCGCCCGCTTCGGCATCAACGGCGACATCCGCCGACTCGGAATTTTTCTGATCGGATTGACACGCTTCGCCAAGCTACCGCGCCTGAATGACGAGCCGCTCGTGCTGAGAAGCGGCAGTCGGGATCTGGTTGCGCTGTGGCATGGCTGGGGCACGCCGGAGGCGAACGGCTGCTGGACAGAGGGGCGCAGCGCAGCTTTGTGCTGGGATGGCGAGCTTCCGGTCGGGAGCAGGCTCGCCGTCACGCTGACCGGCCACGACCCCGCCGGGGCACCGGAGATCTTGGGCCGGACTTACGTCAACGAGGAGGCGGCTGGCCGCTTCCGGTTTAGCGGCAATAGCGCCATAAATAAGACATGCCTGATTCATGCGCCCGCGATCGCCTATGCCGCAGGCGGCGCGACAGTGCTTCGTTTCGAATTCGACCGTCCGCCGGAGGCCGTCGGCATGCCGCGGATGCGGATTATCAGCGTCACTCTCGTCTAAGGCCGCGACGCGCGTCGAGCGACCGTTTGAGCGCAAGCAGGTGCTCGTCGCGAGCCGCGTTTCGGTGGATACGGCCGGTGTTGCTGGCGTGTAGCCGACGATAGCCCACAATTTCTGAATGTTGCTGGACGCACAATCCGACCCGAAGGGCGCGGGCGTACCAGTCGCCGAATTCGCAATACTGGAATGAGGCATCGAACGATCCGACACGCTCGAACGCTGATCGGCGGATCAGCATGCCGATCTTGTTGACCCCAGCCTGCGGCGACATCGTCGGCTCGACAGCGCCCGCCACCCAATCCGGGCTGACGAATTGCTGGACCGCGCCGAACACCGCGTCGAGGTCTGGGTCGGTGGCCAGAAGGGTGGCTTGCGTGGCTAGCTTAGTGGGCGCCCAGAGATCGTCCGCGTCGTTGAAGGCAAGCAACTCGCCTGAAGCTGCCGCAAGAGCAGCGTTGAATGCTTGCGGTGCGCCCAGGTGCGGCAGCTCGATCAGCCGGATGCGATCACCGAAGGCGCGCAGTGCCGCCGCCGTGCCGTCACTCGATCCGTCGTCGACGGCGATGATTTCGAAGGCGGGCGACGTTTGCGCAAGTATGCTCGTCACCGCGGCGGTGACATATCGCTCCGTATTGAAGGCCGCAAGCAGTGCGGAAATCTTCATAGCCTGCTCCGGCGCCGGTCAATCGCGCCCTTCAACGTCAGTAGCAGATCGCGGCGCGAGCTGGCGACGTCGCGTGAGATATTGGACTCATGCAAACGGTAAGTGACTGTCACCTCGTCGATCTGGTGGAATTGGACGCCGGCTTCCCGCACCCGCATGAACCAGTCGGCATCCACAGCGCGACGCAGCGACTCGTCGAACATACCGACAAGCTCGAACACCTCGCGCCGGATCAGCAATGCATCCAGATGCCACGGCCGATGCGTTGTTGCATGTCGCGGGCCGTTAAGCACCGAGTGGGTGCTCCGGCTTTCGACGGTGACGTCCACCCGGCCCACGACGATGCCCACCCCGGAGTTCGCGAGCAGGGCGGCGAGCAGCGCCGCTTGCCGGTGTGGCGCCCAGACATCATCATGATCCAGGAACGCGACCGCCTCGCCCGTGGCGCGGCGCAGACCAGCGTTGCGGGCAGCCGCGTTGCCGGCATTGTCCTGCCGCATCCACGTGACGCCATGTCCGAAGCCGGCGATTACGTCCGGCGTGTCATCGGTCGAACCGTCATCGACGATGATGAGTTCATCGCCGTCACGCAGTTGCGGACGCACGCTGGCCACGGCATCGGCTAGTCGGTTCGCGCCGTTGAACACCGGGATGATGACGCTCACGCGCACGACCGCAGACTACCAAGCGGCCGCAAGACGTTCGAGCGCGGCCGGAACCAGTCCAAGGACCGGTCCCGGGTCGAGGGAATAGCATGGTGTATCAGCCATCGCTCCCGCCATCGCCTCATACGATGCAGCGGCATCGCCTGGCAGCGCCACGAGGGTATTAGCGGACAGTTCGCGCAGCGCGGTGGATCGCCGCATGGGGGCGATGGTGACGCCGGACGCGCCCGTGCGGCGCGGAACGACAATGGCGCCGATGTCGGCGTCACCGATGGCGCTCGACTGCAAACGTCCAACGTCCAGCTCCGCCTTACGCTCACCGCTGTCGGTGGAAAACATCAGCATGCCAGTCATGCTGCGCCGCAGGTGTGGGATCATATCCTCCCGCACCCGCGCCGAGCGGTACATGTTGATCGCACGCAACGGCGCACCGGCGATCAATACCACGTCATCGCCGACGTAGCGCCAGCCGGCTTCGACACAAGCAAGCGCGGTACTGGTCTTGCCAGCGCCGCTGTATCCAGTGATGAGAATGCCGCGCTCGCCGAGCGCCACGGCGGCCGCGTGTACTGGCGTTAGGCCGGTCGTCGGTGCCAGTCCTTTGAAGGCTTGCAGGAACGGCCGCGCGACTTCCCAGGACGGCAGATGGGTGGCCGAACGATACCACACCACGCCACGCCGGTTGGTGCGGTCGACGGCGGTGAGTTTGCCTCCGTAGTTGGGTTCCCACAGGCAATACGCAGTCGCGCTGCTCATCACAAAGCGATCTGGTCCATGATAATCCGGTGGCAGCAGAGCCTCGAGAATCGGTTCGGGACCATCGATAATGTCGAGCAGTGCTGTTGCCCGTGCGTCGCTGACTGCGCGATGTCCGATCATCTCCGGCAAAGAGGTCAGGCCACCTCGCTGGATCCGGATACCGAGTACGAGCGGCCCGAACCGGAACGTCGAGATTTCCGCACCGGAACGGGACTGCCGTTCTTGCATGCGCTCGATCGCTAGTCTGATCCGATGCGAGGAAAATTCACCCCACGTGACTTCAGGGAGTGACGACATACGGCCAGCCGGCTTCGCTCGTGTCATGCACCGGATCAAGCAATAGTAAGTCATGCATATCGGTGAATCGTTCCAGTTCCGGGGCGAGCCAGCCGCCCGGCGGTGCCGCAGGTTGCCAGACATCTGCCGGACCAGCCGCGGCCGGCCGAATCAGACCCTCTTGGCGTAGCTGGTCGATGAATGCGACAGTCGAGGCAATAAACTCTGGATCTGCGGGCTTGGCTTGGGCCGCAAGGGTGGCGGCGATGTCCGGCACCGCGACGCCGGCCGTCAACCCGGTCCAAACTTGGGCTGCTGACCCCAGTAGACTGTAGTAGATGCCGGTAGCGAAGTTCGCGACGACTACCTCATCGTCGAACGGGCGCGCACTGATATGCATCGGATCGGCAACGGCAAAATACATTGTACGCATCCCTTCGGGCCTGATCGCAGTGACTATTGGAGGCTAGGTCAATCGATGTCGGATGCCAAGCCAGTGCATCTGCTCAACTCGATCAAATGACAAACTCTGGCTCTGTTGCAGCCTTTCTCGGCGAGACGCTTGCCTGCCATTCGGTCCTCTTCGGTCTTGGCGGGCCAGCTTTTCGTGGCCTGAGCGGGATGCTGGCTGACCTGCGCGAGGAGAACCTCGAAAGTGCGCCCTTGGTATTGGCGTGCAGCCCTTATGTGACCACCATCGATCGACAGCGTGATGGATGTCGCCGGCTCTGCCGGCGCGCACGCCGGGGCCGCCACGGCTTTCCTCTCCAATCTGGCACCGACGCAAAGCGTTCGCCGCCGGATCGTTGCCACGGTCTGAGGTCTCCCGAGC
>DATBAM010000022.1:0-75559 GCA_036271535.1 Steroidobacteraceae bacterium
CATCGCGGCCGGTGCGCTGATAACCCCGGATCGCGAAATCCCGGAAGGCTCCGTCGTCATGGGAGCGCCCGGCAAGATCGTGCGCCAGGTGAACGAGAAGGATCTGCAGATGATCGCGCACGGGCACGCCAGTTATCGTGCGCGCGCGCAGCGCTTTCGTGCGCAGCTCAGTGCGTCATCGGCTTCTTGAGGTAGTCGTCACGAGTCGCGGACTGGACCACGATGTGCAAGGCCTCGTCGCCTCTCGACAGCTTGAGCGGCACTTCGACGCCGGCGACACCCGAGGTCCAGATGTTACGAAAAAGTTCCGGGAGCGTCCGGACCCGGCGGGTGCCGACCTCGAGAATGATGTCGCCGATGCGTAGCCCCGCACGCTCGGCCGGGCCCCCGCGCGTCACCTGCGCGACGATGACGTGATCGGCCTGCTCTGCGACCGAGATACCGAGCCACGGACGCGGGCTGCGTCGCGGACGACCGAGTTCGATCATGTCCTCCAGGATAGGTTCGAGCAGATCTATCGGTACGAACATATTGGCGTCGAAGCTCTCCTGCGCCAGCGATTCCTGGACGAACAGCGAGCCAATGCCCAGCAGCAGACCGTCGGTTCCTACCAGCGCGGTGCCGCCCCACTGCGGATGTGGCGGTGCCGTGAAAAGCGCCTCATCGAGCAGGTATTCCCAATAGCCGGCGAACTCGCGTCGTGCGATGAGCTGGGCTTCGAGCGAGTGACGTTCACCCCCATGGCCCGCCACCATGACCCGATCGCCGATGGCGAGTGAGCTGGCCGACCCGCGTTCGATCGCCGGCACATCGAGCTTGCCGAGCGGCTGTATGAGGCCGAATCCACTGACCTGGTCGTACGCCAGCGGGCAGGCCTCGACCACTTTGCCGTCGAAGGTCGTGAGCCAGATGGATTCCGCCTCGGTGATCAGATACCCGATCGTCAGCACCAGCTTGCGCTCGGCGCTGCGAATGACGACGCCCGAACCCAGACGCTCGGTGCCGAGATCGGAAGCGGTATAGCCGTCCTCGCTGGCCTCGGTGTGCACCAGGATGGCCGACTGATAGATGGTCTGCAGATCGAAGTCGAAGTGGCTTTGCTGCGGTCGCAGCGCCTTGGGCAGCTCCCATTCGTCGCGAGTGGCCATGAATGCGATGTTACTCGAACTCCAGCGCGGCGCTGAAGACGATTGCCGCTTCGCCGATGATGGACACGGACTGCAACCGGCGCTGCAGCAGGTTCAATGCCACGCCGACGCGTCCGGGCCGGCCCATGTGATGACCCTGCGCGCCCGTGAACTCGACGATATCGCTGGCGTCGGCGTTGGTATCGCCCGTCAGTCCGAGCAATTCGTGGTGACACAGCAGGGTGCCCATCATGGCGTGAGCGTTGCCGCTGACCGGATCCTCCGCGATTCCCAGTGCCGGACAGAACATGCGCGCTTCGGTATAGACATCCGTGACGGACGGCTGCAGCGAGAACAGGAAATACCCCGGAACCCCGAGCTGCCCCGACAGCGCGCCAAGGCGTGCGAAGTCGGGCTGCGCATCGGCGAGCGCGGCGCCGCGTTGCAGGGGCAGCAACACCCGCTTACTGCTGTCGCCGATGACCGTGACGGGACAGCGCGCGTCGAGCGCGGCGCGCGTCAGTGCCAGTGCTGCCAGTACTTCGTCCAGCTCTTTGCCGTCGAGCGTGTGCTGAATCGGCGGCGGTGTCTGATGAATGACGACGCGGGTGGTGTCGCCGGCATCGACAGTGTCCACGGTGACAATGCCACTGAGCTGTTTCTGGCGGGAGCACACGGGCAGCTGGAGCGATGCGCGGACCGCGTGCACCGCCACGGTGGCGTGGCCGACGAACGCCGCTTCCTTGCGAGGCGTGAAGAATCGAACACGCAGATCGTGATCGTCGCCATCGGGACGCAGTACGAACGCCGTATCGCCATTGTTCAGCTCGCGCGCGATGGCCTGCATCTGTTCAGCAGACAGATCGTCAGCGTCGAGTACCACGCCGGCAGGGTTACCACTGAATATTCGCGACGTGAAGGCGTCGACCTGAAAGACGCGCACGGTATGCGCCATGGATTGTTTGCTCCCGTTGAGAGCCGCTCATTGTACGGGCGCCGCGGCGCCCGGCGCTTGCGTTCAGCGGCTCCATGCCCGATAGTTGTAGGACAACACCTTGGGGTGGCCTGCGAGGGCCTGAGATGCCGAGCGATCGGCGAACCCGTTGAACCTGATCCGGCTAGTACCGGCGTAGGGAGCAGGTATGATTTTTCAGACTCGATATGTGTGGCCGTTCGCGGTCGTGTGTTTGTTGCGGCTTCAGGATGCCGCGGCCGACGATCAGCTGCAGGAAGTGGTGGTGACCGCGACGCTGCGCGATACGCAGGCGCTGAATCTGCCCGAAAGCCTGACGTTGCTGGACGACCGGACGCTGCAGGCGGCGGGCGTGCAGCACTTCGAGGATGTGCTCAGTCTCATCCCGAATCTGAGCTGGGCCAACGGCGGCTCCCGACCTCAGTATTTTCTGATGCGCGGCATCGGCGAGGTCGAGCAGTACCAGGGAGCTCCCAATCCTTCGATCGGCTTTCTGATCGATGACATCGACTTCTCCGGCATCGGTATGCCGGCTACGTTGTTCGATACGCGCCAGGTCGAAGTGCTGCGCGGACCCCAAGGGACTGTCTATGGGGCGAATGCACTGGGCGGCCTGATCAGTGTGCATACCGAGGATCCCAGCCCCGATCTCGTCGTCAGGGGGGAGGGCACCATCGGTGATTTCGGTACCAGGGCAATCGGCGTTGCCGCCAGCGATAGCCTGTCGGACGCGAGTGCCGGATGGCGCATCGCCGCTCAGCAGTACCGCAGTAACGGCTATCGATACGATGCCTTCCTGCAGCGGGACGATACCAACGGGTACGATGAGGGCACGCTGCGCGGCAAGTTCTACTGGCGTCCGAACGCCGATCTGCGCATCGATCTCGCCCTCATGAATGTCGACCTGAACGATGGCTACGACGCCTGGACGATCGACAACACCCGCACCACGCTGAGCAATCAACCGGGAGTCGACAAGCAGCAGTCCACCGGCGCGTCGCTGAAAGTCAGCTGGCAGTCGGCGGCGTTCGGCGAGCTACGCAGCACCACCGGCATCGCGCACTCGAACATCGTGTATTCCTTCGATGGCGATTGGGGCAACGATACCTACTGGGCCTCCTGCTGCGGCTACGCGCCTTACGACTACTTTCAGCAGGACCGCCGGCTGCGCAGCACGATCGCGCAGGATCTGCGCGTCGTCGGCGATGACGAGCATCTGCTCTTCGGCCGCATCCAGTGGCTGGGCGGCGTGTACTTCAAGCGGCTCACGGAATCGGACGCGCAGCTCTATCAGGCCGACGACGAATTCGCTGGCATCGTGCAGAGCACGCTCGACAGCGGTTACGAGGCAAACGACGTGGCGACGTATGGCTCGCTCGATGCGAAGCTCACACAACGCTCGAGTCTGACGTTCGGGGTGCGGGCGGAGCGACGGTTCGCCCGATATCACGACAGTGCCGACGAGGCCAATCCGTTTCCGGCGCAGGACGACACGATGTTCGGCGGCAACCTGTCCTGGCAGTACCGCCTGGCAGAGCGTGACACGGCCTATGTCACACTGGCGCGAGGCTTCAAGGGCGGCGGCTTCAACATCGGTCAGCAGGTCCAGGCCGATCAGCGCCGATTCTCGCCCGAGTATCTGTGGAGTCTCGAGGCAGGCATCAATACCGCGTCGCAGGACGGCCGCTTGCAGGGCCGAGCCGATGTTTTCTACATGCGCCGTAACAACATGCAGGTCTACAGCTCCTGCCAGCTCAACCAGAACGATCCACTGACCTATGTGTTCTTCACGCAGAACGATGCACATGGGGAGAATTACGGGCTCGAGGCACAACAGCTGTGGCAGATGAGCCGGCGCTGGCAGCTGTCGGGCAGCGTCGGTCTGCTGCATACGCGCTATCTGGGCTACGACGGCGCCGCCATCGCGTGCCCCGACGCGACGCCGCTGGCGCTCGACGGCCGGGCGCAGTCGTTCGCGCCGGGTTACCAGGTGTCCGCCGCACTGACCTATACGCATCCGAGCGGGCTGTTCGGACGGCTGGACGGCTTCGCCACCGACGGATTCTATTTCGCCGCCGGCGACAATCAGACGGCGTCGGCCTATGAACTGGTCAACCTGCGTCTGGGCTATGCGCGTTCGCACTGGGAGGTCAGCGTCTGGGGACGCAATCTGTTCGACCGGCGCTACGCGCAGCAGGGTTTTTTCTTCGGGCTTGTGCCACCCAATTTCCCGAACCAGAATTTCGTCCAGAACGGCGATCCCCGCACGGTGGGACTGACGGTGCGCTTCGATTTCGGCCAAGAGAGGAAATGACGATGGACATAGGTGTCGAGATGAGTCTCTATCCGCTGAACGAGCAGTACATTCCACCGATCCAGGATTTCATCGATCGCCTCAACCTGGAGCGCGGCCTGCGTGTCGAGACCAACAGCATGAGCACGCAGGTGTTCGGTGAGTACGATCTGGTGATGCGAACGCTGGCGCGCGAACTGCGCAAAACGTTCGAAGGCAATGACAAGGCCGTGCTCGTGATGAAAGTGCTGGGACCTCTTTAAGGCCCAACAACGTGATCGCTCTGCTGTGGCACGCCGTGGCGACGACGGATCCGCTGGAGGGGGTAGCGGTTCTGCTCGGCATTGCCTATGTGCTGTTCATCCTCAAGCGCAATCGTCTCGGCTGGGTGGCAGGCGGCATCAGCTCGGCGATCTATATATACCTGTCGGTGAATGCGCACCTGCCAATGCAGGCGACGCTGCAGGTCTACTATGTCGTGATGGCGGTGTATGGGTGGCGCAGCTGGACGCCCGACCAGCAGACGCAGCCGGGCGGCGGCATCCTGCGGTGGCCGCTGCGTTTTCATCTGGTCGCGGTACTGGCCATCGTGGTGCTGACACTGGCTTCCGCGCAACTGCTCGCGCGCGAGACGCACGCGGCATGGCCCTATCTGGACTCTTTCACGACCTGGGTCAGCCTGCTGGCCACCTGGATGACGACCCGCATGGCGCTCGAAAACTGGCTCTACTGGATGGGCGCCGATGCCATCACCGCGTGGCTGTTCGCGGCGCAGGGTCACCCGACGGCCGCGTTGCTGTTCGTGACCTATCTCATCATCGCCGTGTTCGGGTTCCGGGAATGGTTGAACCTGTATCGACAGGCGACAGCCTGACCGAGCCGCCTCCCTGGGCGCTCGAGTGCGTTCCGGGTCTCGCGGGCGGAAAGGCTGCGCATCGCATTCACCGCCTCGGCGGCGGCACGGTCAACGAAGTCTTCCAGGTGATCAGTGCCGAGGGTTCATTCGTGCTGCGCCTCGACGGCGCGGCCTGGCGCAGGCCCGGTGTCGACCGGCAGCGCGAGCTGACGTTGCATCGCATCGCGGCGACGGCGGGCATCGCTCCCGAGATCGTGTTCTGCGATCCGGGACGGCAGGGTCTGATGATCACCCGATACCAGCCCGGCTGCACCTGGGACGCATCCGACTACACGGATGTTCGCGCTCTCCAGCGCCTTGGAGAGCGTTTGTATGCGCTGCACCGGCTGCCGGTGCCGGCTCTCGCGACCTTCGAGCCGCTGGCAGTCGGCGAGTCGTACGTCCTGCGCATCGAGCCGGCGCTGCTCAGCGAGACGAAACCGGTGATGCGCCGGCTGGCGCAGCTCAGCCGTGAACTCGCACAGGCCGCGCAGAAGCCGGTGGTCGTGCACGGTGATCTCTGGGAGGGCAACCTCCTGGATGGCGACCGCCTGTGGCTGCTGGATTGGGAATACGCCCAGGTCACCGAACCGTTGATGGAAATCGCAGGCCTGCTCGCGTATTACCCGGTGGCACAGCGGTATCAGACAGAACTGATGGCAGCTGCGGGCATGAATCCCGCTGCGCAGGCGGTGCTCCCCGATCGGATCGAAATCTATCGGATCCTCAACCGGCTCTGGCGCCTTGCGCGTGGGGAGCGCTGAATGCGACATCGGGACTGGCAACGCGGCAGCGCGGCCGGCAAACTAGCGCGCCCCTACGCTTAAGGATGCGTCATGCCGAAAGTGCGAGTGATCGACCGGGACGGAAAGGAACGGGAACTGGATGCGCCCAACGGCGCGTCACTGATGGAGCCGTTGCGCGACATGGATGATGGCGTGGCTGCCATCTGTGGCGGCATGTGTTCGTGTGCCACCTGCCACGTCTACGTCGACGAGGAATGGGTTGCGAAGATTCCGCCGCCGATGTCCGACGAGACCGACATGTTGGGGGATCTCACTACGCGCAAGACCAATTCGCGTCTTTCGTGCCAGGTGATGCTCAGCGACTCATTGTCCGGCATCAAGGTCAGCGTCGCGCCGGAAGAGTAGCCGTGTCGCGGATCTGGATCTATGTGATTCTGATCGCGGCGGTCTTGTTCGTCGCCGCGCGCATCGTCGCCATCGTGTTGAAGGGACGACGCCAGGCGATCCATGACGATTGGGATTCCCAGCTGGTAAAGAATCTGCGTGCCGCGGGCGGTAACGCCTTTACGCCCTACGAAGTCGATTTCTTCTTCACGCTGCCGGACGAGGCGTCCTGCGGATCGCTGCGAGGCACGCTCGAGTCCGAGGGGTTCACGGTCGAATCGCGTGTTGCGACAGGGGAGGCGGCGAGCGGCTATCTGCTAGCCGCTCACAAGCACCTGCGGGTCAACGTCTCGGAAATGCAGCAGTATTCGCAGCGCTTCAGAGCACTCGTCGAGCAATATGGCGGGTACTACGACGGTTGGGTGACCGACCCGTCGCGTGCTAGCCCTTCTTCTGCGTCTGCTTTTTGACCGCATCGGCGGCGGCGGCGATGGCTTCCGCGTCACCCAGATAGCGGCTGCCGGTGGCCTTGAGCGCGCTGTCGAATTCGTACAGCAGCGGGACGCCCGTTGGGATGTTGAGTTCGACGATGGCCTCTTCCGACAGGTTGTCCAGCATCTTCACCAGCGCGCGCAGGCTGTTGCCGTGCGCGACCACCAGCACCTGGCGTCCCTTGACCAGTTCCGGCGCAATACGCTGTTCCCAGAAGGGCAGCACCCGCGCCAGCGTGGTCTTCAGTGATTCGGTCGCCGGCAGATCCGCCCGGTCGACGTCGGCGTAGCGCGGGTCGAAGCGCGGATGCCGCTCGTCATCCAGCGCCAGCGGCGGCGGCGGGATGTCGTAGCTGCGGCGCCAGATCTTGACCTGCTGCTCGCCGTGGCGCTCGACGGTCTGCGTCTTATTGAGTCCCTGCAGGGCGCCGTAGTGACGTTCGTTGAGCCGCCAGGTGCGTTCGACCGGCAGCCACAGCAGGTCCATCACGTCGAGCATCAGCCACTGCGTGCGGATCGCGCGCTTGAGGACGGACGTGAATACCATCTGCGGGACGATGCCTTCCCGGACCAGTTCGCGCCCCGCCTGCTGGGCTTCCTGGCGGCCGACGTCTGACAGATCGACATCCATCCAGCCGGTGAACAGGTTCTCGACGTTCCATACACTCTGGCCGTGGCGGACCAGCACTAGCTTTCCGGGCACTGACATGACTCCTTGCAGTGGTCACAGGACGGTGGCGAAGGCGCTGCGATGGCCGGCGGCCAGGTTCGAGAGCGCTTCGACCGCTACTGTAAGGGCTGCGAAGTCCGGTGTCGTGAGCGATCGCACATCGCGCAGCATCTGATTCCAGCGTTCCAGGCCCGCGTCATGCGGCGGCGCTGTCGCGCTGACAGGCCGTCGTCTGGCCGGTCGCGTGCCCGCTCGCCTGCTCCCTCGCTTACTCCCCAGGACCGCGGCCGTGATCTTCAGGTGTGCGCCGAGCGCGGCGTTCTGCAGTCGGGTCTGCGCGGCGCGCTGCCAGTCACCACTGGCCGGCAGCTGTTCGATCGCACCGTGCAGCCAGTCGAGACCCAGCCGGGCGGACAGCCCGAAATGTGCCTGTGCGACCAGCCGCGCACGCGCGTGCGTGCGCAGCGACAGTTCGATGAGATCCGGCGCGACCCGCAGCGGCTCGAGGGACCCCAGCCGTTCGGCGAGCGCGACCGGCAGACCCTGCTCGGCATAGCGACGGCAGTGAGCCAGATAGCGCTCGCGGTCCAGACCCTCGAGCACCGAGGGCAGGATCTGTGCGAATTCCCGCAAGGCCGGTTGGAGCTTCGCGACCGACTGGCCGATCTGCGGATACTCCCGCCGATGCGCCAGCAGCCACGCGGTGTACTGCGTCAGATAGCGGCTGCTGTCGAGCAGGGCGTCATATTGATCATCGGCCTTGACCGTGCCGTCGAGTGATTCGATATCACTCCAGATGCCGCGAAGATCGGCGCTGTCGCGGGCAATGGTGTAGGCGCGCGCGACGGCGGCGGCATTGGCGCCCTCATCGCAGGCCATCAGCAGCAACGGACCGACACGATTGACGATGCTGTTGGTGGTCGCGGTGTTGATGATCTGATGGCGCAGGCGATGACGCTTGATGCGGGCCGCATAGGGTCGGCGCAGCGCGGTCGGGAAGTAGCGTTCGAGTTCGCGTGCCAGATAGGGATCGGTCGCGCTGTCGGTATCGGTGAGCGCGCGCTTGAAGGCGATCTTGCCGTAGGAGAACAGCAATGCGAGTTCCGGGCGTGTCAGGCCGCGCCCTTCGCGCCGCCGCCCTTCGATCTCCTCCTCGGTCGGGAGGAACTCGACCGCACGATCCAGCTCTCCGTGGCGTTCCAGCCAGCGCATCAGCCGACGATGGTCGTTGAGCTGTTCCGGCGCGCGTCGCGATAGGAGACTGAGCGCCTGGCTCTGCAGGTAGTTGTTACGCAGCACCAGTGCCGCGACCTCGTCGGTCGCGGCCACGAGCAGACGGTCGCGGCGGGGACGCGGTATCGGCCGTTCACCGGGCGCGTCGAGCAGGATCTTCAAATTGACTTCGACGTCCGACGTGTTGACCCCGGCCGAGTTGTCGATGAAGTCGGGATTGAGACGCCCGCCGCGGCTTGCATACTCGATGCGGCCACGCTGCGACAGGCCGAGGTTGCCGCCTTCGCCAACGACCAGGGCGCGCAGCTGGCGTCCGTCGACGCGCACCGCATCGTTACCGCGGTCGCCGATCTCGCCATTGCGCTCGTCAGATGCCTTCACATAGGTGCCAATGCCGCCGTTCCAGAGCAGATCGACCCGCATGCTCAGGATGGCGCGGATGACCTCGACCGGCGTGACCTGCTGCTGCTGCAGATCGAGCAACGCCCGTGCCTCCGCCGACAGAGAGACGCTTTTCACCGAGCGTTCGAACACCATGCCGCCGCGCGAGAGCAGCCGCTGGTTGTAGTCGTTCCATCCGGATCGCGGCAGGCGGAACAGACGTTCGCGTTCGCGAAACGTGCGCGCCGCGTCCGGATCCGGATCGAGAAATACGTGCTGGTGATTGAACGCCGCCACCAGTCTGGTCTGACGCGAGAGCAGCATGCCGTTGCCGAACACGTCGCCCGACATGTCACCGATACCAGCCACCGTGAAGGGCTGGCGCTGAATGTCGCTGCCTATTTCGCGGAAGTGCCGTTTGATGCACTCCCAGGCGCCGCGCGCCGTGATGCCCATCTTTTTGTGGTCGTAGCCGCTGGAGCCGCCGGAGGCGAACGCGTCGCCCAGCCAGAAGCCGTACTCGGCCGCGATCGCGTTGGCGATATCGGAGAACGAGGCCGTTCCCTTGTCGGCCGCCACCACCAGGTAGGGATCGTCACCGTCCAGCCGCCGCACATCGGGCGGTGGCGACACGCGCCCGTTGACGATGTTGTCGGTCACGTCTAGCAGACCGCGGATGAAGCTGCGGTAGCATTCGATCACCTCGCGCTGCTGCAGGTCGCGTGCGGCGCGTGGTGGCAGGCGGCGCGCGACGAAGCCACCCTTGGCGCCCACCGGGATGATCAGTGTGTTCTTGACGTGCTGAGCCTTCATCAGGCCCAGAACTTCGGTGCGAAAATCCTCGGGCCGCTCCGACCAGCGGATACCGCCGCGCGCGATCGCACCCTTGCGAAGGTGCACACCTTCGACGCGCGGACTGTGCACGAAGATCTCGAAAGCAGGCCGCGGCGACGGCAGACCCGGAATCCGCGCCGGATCGAGCTTGAGCGCCAGCCACGGGCGCGGTATGCCATGCGAATCGCGCCGATAGTAGTTGGTGCGCAGTGTCGACAGCACCACGGCAAGAAAAGCACGCAGGATGCGGTCCTGGTCGGGGCTGACGACCGCCTCGATGGCGCGCCTGATACGTCGCTCGATCTGCGCCGCGCGCGCGTGAGCGCCGCGTCCTCCGCGCGGCGCCAGGCGCTGCTCGAACAGTTGCACCAGGTCGCCGGCCGTCGTGGCGTGCTCGCCCAGAACCCGTTCCATATAAGCCTGGCTGAACGGGATGCCGGTCTGCAGCAGATAGCGGCAGCACGCGCGCAGCACCGTGACCTGGCGTACCTTCAGGCCTGCGGCGACCAGTAGTCGGTTGAATCCATCGTCATCGAGCTCGCCGGCGCGCACCGCACGAAAGGCGGCGATCAGCTCCGGTGCGACCAATGCCACGTCCACGCGACGCAGTTCGTGGTGTTCCAGCTCGAAGTCCTGGATCCACGCAGCGCTCCCGTCGGCCCAGCTCAAGCGATACGGGCGTTCGGCAATGACCCGCAGCCCGAAGTGTTCGAAAGTCGGCAGCACTTCGGATACCGACAGGGCCTCGCCCCGGCGTATCAGGCGCAGATGCATGCGCTGGATGCGCTCGCCGGCTGGATGGTAGAGCCGCAGCTGCATGCGTTCGAGCGCTGAATCCAGTACTTCGAGATCGGCAATGTCGTCGACGGCCAGCGCGGCATCGACATCTTCGAGATAGGAGTCGGGAAACGCGGCTTCATAGCGACGTTCGAGCGCCAGCGCCTGCGACTCACCAAAGCGGGCCTGCAGTGCCGAGCGCAGGCGATCGCGCCACGAGACCAGCGTGGCTGCGATCTGTTGTTCGAGCTTTGCAGGATCGACGCGCCGCTGGCTGGCCGGATCGACGCGCACGACCACGTGCAGCTGCGCCAGCGGCGAATCGCCGATCGTCAGCGCGGTGTCGGTCTCGGTCGCATGGAAGGCGTCGCTCAGGACGGCCTGGATGCGAGCCTGGGCGCTGGCGTCGCAGCGCTCGCGCGGCAGGTAGACCAGACACGACCAGAACCGCCGGAATTCGTCGCGACGCAGGATGAGCCGCACGCGCGAACGATTCTGCAATACCAGCACTGCCCGGGCCAGGCGCGACAGATCATCGACACCCGCCTGCAGCAACTCATCGCGCGGCAAGGTCTCGAGAATGTGCGCCAGACGTTTTGCGTCATGACTGTTGACCGCAAAGCGGAAACGCTCGGTCACCTGACGGATCTTCAGGCGCAGCAGCGGTACGTAGTAGGGATCGGCCTGGTAGGCACTGGAGGTCCAAAGTCCGAGTATGCGTGCCTCACCCACGGCACGTCCGCGGGCGTCGAAGCGTTTGACGCCGATATAGTCGAGGTAGCCGTCGCGGTGCACCGAGGAACGGCGGTTGGCTTTGGTGATGATCAGCAGATCGCGCGTGCGCAGGGCATGGCGGATGTTGGAGACCGGAATGCCCTGGCCGGCTGCCGATGGGCGGCGCAGCAGGCCGAGATCCGTGCCGGGGACGGTCGACAGCTCAGGGCCGTTTGCGCCCCGGATCAGCCGGCTCTCGCGGTAGCCGAGGAAAGTGAAATGGTGGTTCTCCATGTACTGGAGCAGCGAGCGGCTCTCGGCGATCACGTCCGCCGGGAGCGGCGGCGGATTGCGGGCGATGTCCGCGCACAGCCGTCGCACGGCATCCCGCATGCGCATCCAGTCACCGCAGGCATAGCGGACATCGATCAACGCAGCCAGCAGCCGCCGGCGCAGACGCTCTGCGTCCGCCGGGTCCGTCAGTCGATCGATACGCCAGTACTGCCATGATTCGGGCGAGCCTTTCTGCGTCTCACCGCCGGCGTCGATTTCCTGGTCGAGTGCACGCACCCGCCCGGCGCTGTCGCGATCCACGCGCAGGACAGGATGCACGATCAACTGTGACGGTACGCCGAGCTGCGACAGCGTCAGGCTAAGTGTGTCGACCAGGAACGGCATGTCCTCGGTGACCAGTTCGATCGTGGAGTAGGACGCGTCGGTGTCGTCGGGCGAACTGGTGACCCGCAGCAAGGTCTGCCGTCTACGCCGCTGCAGGCCGAAGTCCAGCTGGCCGGCGCAGGCGCGGGTCAGTGCGGATTGGTCGAAGCTGCGCCAGTCCTCGCGCGCGACCGAGGCGCGCCAGGCGCGTAGCAGGGACTCATTCAATCGTGAACGCGCGCTACTCATTCGCGACGCCCGCTACCGCTATCGGGATGGTTCGAGGCGTTCGATCTGCGCCGTGAGCCGTCGCAGATGATCCAGGAGGTCCTGGCGTGCATCGTCCGTCATGTCGCCGAATATCGAACGGGTCAGAACGGACGTGGTAGGCATCAGGGAGCACACCAGTGCCTCACCGCTGGGGGTGATGCGCAGCATCGTCCGACGCCGGTCGTGTTCGCTTGCTGTCCGGGTGATCAGACCCCTCTCGTGCAGTGCGTCAGCGACCCGCGTCATGTTCGCAGGGCTCTGAGCGACGAAAGCGCACAGATCGCTGGGACAGGCTACGCCGTCCGGCTGACTGACCAGGCACATCAGAATCCGGAAGTCGGTGTCGTTCAGGTTGTGTGCTTTAAGCGACTCTTCCAGCAGCCCGCCGATGCGGCGCCCGAGCAGCATGACCAGACGCAGGATCAGGGTCTCCGGAACCGCAACGTCGGGGAACCGAACCGACACCTGTCGGATCGCCCCTTCGATCTCAGCTGCCCGCCGCGCCTGCGGCGCCTGTCCCGTTGCTGAAGAGGGGTTGGTAGGCATGTCTGTACGGTATCGTCTGCGGACCGAAATTCCAACGATTATGTGCGATGGGGCCGCCCGAGATAGTTTTGGGTCTGCATTTCAATCAATCGGCTCACGGTGCGCTGGAATTCGAATTGCAGGCGCTCGCCGCGATATAGGGACTGCGGTTCCGCTGCCGCCGATAGCACCAGTTTGACGCCCTGATCATAGAATTCGTCGATCAGCGCGATGAAACGTCGCGCCGCGTTGTCCTGCGCGGGATCATCGAACCGCGGCACGTCCGATAGCAGAACGCTGTGAAATTCATGCGCCAGTTCCACATAGTCGTTCTGGCTGCGTGGACCCTCACACAGCGTGGCGAAGTCGAACCAGACCACGTCTGCGCGACGTCGCCTGGCTGGCACGATGCGTCCGCACACTTCGAGTCGGGTGCCATCCTCGCCCTGTTCGGGCGAAAGATCCTCGAACAGCTGTTCGAGCTGCACAGCGGTGTCGGGGGCGTTGCTGTCCAGGTAGATAGGCTGGCGTTGCAGCTGACGCAATCGGTAGTCGATACCGTCCTGCATGGCGATGACCTCGAGGCGATCGCGCAGCAGCGCAATCGCAGGCAGGAAGCGGCTGCGTTGCAGGCCGTCCCGATATAGATCCTCCGGTGGCACGTTCGATGTGATCACCAGCAGCACACCGTGTTCGAGCAGCGCCGCAAACAGGCCGCCCAGCAGCATCGCATCGGCGATATCGCTGACGAACAGCTCGTCGAGGCACAGCACGCGCACGTCGCGCGCCAGCGCGCGGGCCAGCGGCTCGAGCGGGTCACTGTGACCGGCGAGCTGTCGCAGCTGCGCGTGTATGTCGCGCATGAAATGATGGAAGTGCGTGCGGCGCCGGCCGGCGATCGGCAGGCTGGCATAGAAGAGATCCATCAACCACGTCTTACCGCGGCCGACACCGCCCCAGAGATAGACGCCGCGCGAGTGTTCGTCGGACGATCGCCGGATACGCATCAATTGCTTCACGCGCGCCGCAAGGCCCGTCTGATCGTCTTCGATCAGACGCCGGCGCAGGTCTTCCAGCCGTGCGACCACGGCACGCTGTGCATCATCCGGCACGTAGCCACGCGCGCCCAGCTCGCGCAGGTAGCGCTCTGACAGCGATTCGTTCATGCCTGGGCGGATGCCAGATCGGGTTCGTCAACGGCTGCGAGGATGCTGGCGCGGGCACTATCGCGCAGTCGCGTCGCTACATCGGCGTCAGCGGCCGCATCGGCGGCGGTGGCGGGGAGCAGCGGCAGGATCTCGACTTCGATAGGGCCGGGATTGGGCCATAGGCTGGCGGCCGGCAGGCAGTGACGCGTGCCGCGGATGGCCACCGGCACGACCGGCAGACGGGCACGGGCCGCGGCGGCGAACGCTCCAATGTGAAAGCGCAGCAGTCCTACTTCCTCGCCGAAAGTACCCTCCGGGAAGAAGGCCATGGCCTGGCCGCTGGCAGCGCTGCGCAGCAATCGGCGCGTATCGCGTGCGACGGCCTTGCGGTCGATCCGTTCGACGAATTCGGAGCCGATCAGTCGCAGCAAGGCGCCCGCGAGCGGGAAGCCGGCCATTTCGCGCTTGATTACAAAGCTGAAGCTTGGCGGCAGGGCCGCGGTGAGTACGACACCGTCGATGTAACTGCAATGATTGGCGACCAGAATGCACGGAGTTGTGAGGTTCTGAAGACCCGACAGGCGAATGCGCATGCCCGCCAACCGCAAGGTGACGCGCGCGAGCAGCCGCACGAATCGCCGCCGCCGCGCAAGGCCGGGTGTCAGCAGCAGCACCAGCAGCCCGAACATCGCCGCGAGCGTGAACTCCAGCCAGGCATAAATGCCAAAAATCGCGCGCAAAAGTCCGGGTCTCGCCGCGGATCGCACTGCGGAGGTCGCGGCGCGGGAGCCGCAGTTCGCATTCCTCATGGTCTCGTGTGTGATGCAGTTCTCTTTATGTTAACGGTCCTCCGCGGCTGTGAGGACAATCACACCGGATGGCGGCCCGGCGTCAGCATACTTCGATGGCCGGATGAAACGACACTAGGGCATAGCATTGACACAGCAGGCTACAGCGACAGTGGAGAAGGCCACAACCGACACGACAGATCCCCTCATCTCGCGTTTTCTCGACGCGGTCTGGATGGAGCGGGGTCTGTCATCGAACACGTTGGCCGCCTATCGGGCCGACCTGGTGGCACTGAACCGTTGGTTGAACGAACGTCCCATCGCAATGGCGCAGTGCGGGCGCGGCGAGCTGATGGATTTCATCGCTGCACGGGTAAAGGGCGGTTCTCGACCGCGCTCTACCGCTCGGCAGCTGAGTTCCTTCCGCCGCTTCTTCCGCTGGATGGTGCGTGAAGGCATCGTCAAGGACGATCCTACCGCGCAGATTGCGATGCCGAAGATCGGCCGTTCGCTGCCGCGCTCGCTGAGCGAGGCAGAGGTCGAATCGCTGCTGAATGCGCCAGCCGTAGCAGATCCACTGGGCTATCGTGACCGCACGATGCTCGAAGTGCTCTATGCCACGGGGTTGCGCGTATCCGAACTCGTGAGCCTCAAGCTCGGGCAGATCAATTCCAATCAGGGCGTCGTTCGCGTGCTGGGCAAGGGCAACCGCGAGCGCCTGATTCCGCTGGGCGAAGAAGCCGTGCGCTGGATCAAGGCATTCATGAACGGCGCTCGCAATGACATCCTTCTCGATCGCAGTACCGATTACCTGTTTCCGACGCGCCGCGGCGACCGCATGACGCGTCAGGCGTTCTGGCACATCATCAAACGCTATGCGCGCAAAGCGGGCGTCGATCGTGATCTGTCGCCGCACACGCTGCGACATGCATTCGCGACGCACCTGCTGAACCACGGTGCCGATCTGCGCGTGGTGCAGATGCTGCTGGGTCACAGTGATCTGTCGACCACGCAGATTTACACGCACGTTGCCCGCGAGCGATTGAAGGAACTGCACTCGCAACATCATCCGCGCGGCTGACCTGCCGCACGGTGCCGACCGAGGTATGCTAGCGGCCATGAAAGGGTCCGCCTCAGTGTTCTCGGTCGTCGTGCTGCTGGCTGCCGCCGGCCCGGCACTCGCCGCGTCGAAACAACTTTCCGCCACCGATGCGTCCGCTGCGTCCGCGGGGTCAACTGCGTCCCCGTTGCCAGCGGCGTCCCCGGTGCCAGCAGGGTCCCCGGTGACAGCGGCGTCCGCTGCGGCTCCTGCTTCCGGGGCGAGCACGCCAACCGAAGAAAAGTCGCCGCCGGTATCTCCCGAGATCCTGCGCGGCATTGCCGCCCTCGCGGGAGGCGGCATCAAGCCGGAAGACGTACGCCCGACGCCCGTGCCCGGCATATTCGAGCTGCGGCGCGGTGCCGATATCATCTATATGAGCCAGGACGGGAGGTATGTCTTCACCGGCAGCCTGTATCGCGTCGAAGGCCGCGCCAATTTGACAGAAGCTCACAAATCCGAGCTGCGCAAGAAGCTGATCGACGCGGTGCCGGAGAGTGACATGGTGGTGTTTGCGCCGCCGTCGCCAAAATACATGGTCACCGTCTTCACCGACGTCGACTGTCCCTACTGCCAGGCTTTCCACAAGCAGATCGCGGATTACAATCGCCTTGGAATCAAGGTGCGCTACGTGTTCTTCCCACGTAGCGGCCCCAATACGCCGTCCTGGCACAAAGCGGAACAGGTCTGGTGTTCGACGGATCGCAAGGCCGCGCTGACCGATTCCAAGCTGGGGAAGCCGTTGCAGGCCAAGGTATGCCCCAATACGCCGGTCGGGCTGGAATATCAGCTCGGCAAGGATATCGGCCTGGAAGGTACCCCGGGTGTGGTCGCATCCGACGGCACGGTGATCGGAGGCTATTTGCCGCCCGATCAGCTGCTGGATGAACTCAAGCAGCTCGGTCAGTAGGCGGCGTCAGCGCTCGAGCAGCTTGCGCTTGTCCGGCTTGCCTTCCCAGTCCTTGGCATCCGCCGGCGCTTCGCCTTTTTCGGTGATAACCGGCCATTCCTTGGACAGGTCGGCGTTGAGCTGCTTGAAACTCTCCTGACCGGCAGGGAGTTCCTCCTCCGAGAAGATGGCTTCGACTGGGCATTCCGGCTCGCACAGCGTGCAATCGATGCATTCGTCCGGATCGATGACGAGGAAGTTGGGGCCTACGTGGAAGCAATCGACCGGGCAGACCTCCACACAGTCCATGTACTTGCACTTGATGCAGTTTTCCGTGACGACGAAGGTCATTGCTACTTCCGGTGATCGCGTAGCCGGCTATTGTGCCAAAGCAGGGCCGGCTCGTCAGCAATCGATCGGGTAATACCTTATTGCAATGAGCTATTTCAACGAGCGGTTGATATCGCTGAAATGCAACGTCTCGGTGCCACGGCGACGGTCGTCGAGGTAGCTGCGAAGCGCGAACTCGATGCTGGGGAACGCGATCTGCTGCCACGGAATGGCGGCCTCGTCGTACAGACCGACCTGCAGACTCTCCGATCCGGCACCGAAGCTGCCGTCCAGCATGCGGCCGCGAAAGTTGACGTGTACCTGATGCGCGTGCAGAACGTGTGTGATGGACAGGAGCGAGCCGATCTCGACCCGTGCCTGCGCCTCCTCGAACGATTCGCGCGCCGCGGCTCCCTGCAGCGTCTCGCCGTTCTCCATGAAGCCCGCCGGGGTGGTCCAGTAGCCGCGACGCGGCTCGATGGCGCGCTGACACAGGAGAATACGGCCCTCCCATTCCGGCACGCATCCGACCACCAGGCGCGGATTGTCGTAGTGGATGCTGCCGCACGCGGTGCAGACTGCGCGCGGAAGGTTGTCGCCGGGTGGGATACGCATCTCCACCGGCTGGCCGCATGAGGGACAGAATTTCATAGAGGTTTGCGGTATCGTACCCGTTCACGCGTGCATTGCCATGCGGTCTGTCCATACTTCGATGGCCTCGTGGCGGAACTGGTAGACGCAGTCGACTCAAAATCGACCGGGCTTGCCCATCTCGGTTCGACTCCGAGCGAGGCCACCACCGCCACTATGAACACGCTCACGCGCCGCGATTTTGATTTCGAACTGCCTGCCGAGCTGATAGCGCAGGAACCGCTGGCCGAGCGCTCGGCCAGCCGATTGCTGTTGCTCGACGGCCGCAGCCCTGGCTGCCAGGATCGCCTGATGCTGGAGTTGCCGTCGTTGCTGCGCGCGGGCGACCTGCTGGTATTCAACGACACCCGCGTGGTACCCGCGCGGCTGATGGCGCGCAAGCCTACCGGGGGAAAGGTGGAACTGTTCCTGGAACGGCCGCACGGCGCGCGGCGCGCGCTGGTACAGCTGCGCGACAGCAAGGCGGTGCGTCCCGGCATGTCGCTGACCTGCAGCGGCGGTGTGATCCAGGTAATTACCCGACAGGATCCCTTCTGGGAGGTGGGGCTGCCGCAGGAGGTATTTGCATTCTTCGAGGCCCACGGGCTGGTGCCGCTCCCACCCTACATCGAGCGCAGTGCGGAGGGTCGCGACCGCGAGCGCTATCAGAGTCTGCTGGCGCAGGTGCCGGGGGCGGTCGCAGCGCCAACGGCCAGCCTGCATTTCGATCAGCCACTGCTCGATCGACTGGCAGCGCTGGGGATCGGGCGGACTACCATCACGCTGCACGTGGGCGCGGGTACATTCCAGCCATTGCGTACCGAGGTACTGGCAGAGCATCGCATGCACAGCGAACGCTACGAGGTTCCGCGCAGCGCGGCCGATGCGATCCGTCACGCGCGCGCGACCGGTGGCCGCATCGTGGCGATCGGTACGACGGTCGCGCGAGCATTGGAGTCGGCCGCCGTGGCTACCGGTGCAGTCGAGGCGGCTCAAGGAGATACCGCATTGTTCATCACACCGGGATTCAGGTTTCGGGCGATCGATCTGCTGCTGACCAATTTTCATCTGCCGCAGTCGACACTGCTGATGCTGGTTGCCGCCTTCGCGGGTCGTGACGCCGTGCTCGACGCTTATCGGCACGCAGTGCATGAGCGTTATCGATTCTTCAGCTATGGCGATGCGATGCTGGTGGCCGGCATGGATGGTGCGGCATGAGCGCAACGCTGGGTTTCGAGATCCTCGCGCAGGAGGGCGCGGCACGGCTGGGGCGCTTCCGTCTGCCCCATGGCGAGGTCGATACACCGACCTTCATGCCGGTGGGAACCTATGGCACGGTCAAGGCCCTGATGCCTGAGGAGCTCGAGGTGCTCGGTGCGCAGGTGGTACTGGGGAATACCTTTCATCTCATGCTGCGTCCCGGGACGGACGTCGTGGGTCTTCATGAGGATGGCCTGCATGGATTCATGGGCTGGCGCCGCCCCATCCTGACCGATTCAGGCGGATTTCAGGTTTTCAGCCTGCAGCAGCTGCGCAAGATCGATGAAGGCGGTGTGACGTTTCAGTCGCCGGTGGACGGCGACACCGTGCGGATGCGGCCCGAGGACTCGATGGACGTGCAGCGGGCCCTTCGCTCGGACATCGCGATGGCTTTCGATGAGTGCACGGCCTATCCCGCGACGCGTGAGCAGGCACGGGCGTCGATGGAGCTGTCGATGCGATGGGCGTTGCGCAGCTACGATCATTACTATCGCGAGCCGCCGCCCGGGCATCTGTTCGGCATCGTCCAGGGCGGCATGTACGAGGATCTGCGGCGCGAATCGGCGCAAGCCCTGCGACAGCGCGATTTCCCGGGGCTCGCGATCGGCGGCCTCGCGGTCGGCGAGACCCCCGAGGAGCGACTGCAGATGCTCGACGTCCTGCATCCGATCCTGCCGCCCGACCGGCCGCGCTATCTGATGGGTGTGGGATTCCCGCAGGACATCGTCGCGGCCGTGGCGCGTGGCGTGGATATGTTCGACTGCGTGATGCCGACCCGGCATGCCCGCAACGGCCACCTGTTCACCGCCGCCGGCCCCATCAACATACGCAACGCAATCCACGAGCGCGACACCGGGCCGATAGATCCTACCTGCCAGTGTCCGACCTGCCAGCGCTATTCGCGTGCTTACCTGCGGCACCTGGACCGTTGCAAGGAGATCGTGGGGGTGCGGCTCGCGACCCTCCACAACGTTCATTTTTACCTGGATCTGATGCGCCGGATCCGCGCGGCGATCGCCGAGGGACGTTTTGCGGAGCTGGCGCGACAGGTATTGAGCGTTCCCCGGCGGCCCGGAGCGCCTGTGGCATAATGCCGCCCCTTTTGACGCTGGCCTCCTTCCAGGCCGGCGCGGTTCGATGACGTATTCAATGAGGCAAGCATGAGTTCATTGGTCAGCAGCGCCTATGCCCAGGCTCCCGGCGGCGGTGCACTGGGTGGCGGTCCCATGGGCACCTTCGTGCTCATGGCAGTGTTCGTGGGCGTGTTCTATTTCCTGCTCATTCGCCCGCAACAGAAGCGCATGAAGGACACCCAGGCGATGCTGTCGCGCCTCGCCTCCGGCGACGAAGCGGTCACGACCGGCGGCATCCTGGGCCGTATCACCGAGGTCAACGATACCTTCGTCACCCTCGAAATCGCCGATGGCGTGCGGATCAAGGTGCAAAAAAGCCAGATCTCACAGCTGATGCCGAAAGGCACGCTCAAGAGCGCCTGAAGACATCACTGCAAGGTCTGGTTCGATGCTCGAATTTGCGCGTTGGAAGTATGGGCTGGTGGTGCTGGTCATCCTGATCGGCCTGTTGTTCGCATTGCCGAATGTGTTCGGTCAGGATCTGGCCCTGCAGGTCGAGCGCAAGAATCGCGCGCCGATGGATGACGCCGCGCGCCAGTCGATCGAGGAACTGCTGGCCAAGCAGCAGGTCACGATCAAGCGCGACTACCTCGACAGCGGCCGCCTGGTGCTGGCGTTCAACGACGTCGCCTCCCAGCTCAAGGCTCGCGATACCGTCGAGGCGACGATGTCGGACGTCGACCGGTCGGCGCTGGCCTATGCCTCGCGCGCGCCTGCCTGGATGCGCAAGCTCGGCCTGAAGGCGATGCCGCTGGGACTGGATCTGCGCGGTGGCCTGTATCTGCTGTACCAGGTCGATCTCAATGGCGCCGTCTCGCAGCTGCTCGACAGCTACGAGCAGAGCTTCCGCCACGCATTGAGCGAAGCCAAGCTGCCGTTCACGGACATCACGCAGCTGAATTCCGGCGCCAGCAACCGCTCGAGTGTCATCGGCAATGACGGCCTGCTGGTGACGTTACCGGCCGGCACGGATGTCGCTGCGGTCGAGGCCGCGCTGAAGAAGGTCGACAACAGCCTCCTGTTCAGCACCGATCAGGGCGCCAGCGGCTCCGGCAATGGTCCAAGTGTGCGCATGACCCTGACCCCGGCGCAGTTGAAGGCCCGGGAGGAATACGCACTCGAGCAGAACCGCACCACGCTGACGAATCGCGTCAACGAACTCGGCGTCTCCGAACCCATCGTGCAGCGCCAGGGTCTCGACCGGATCAACGTGCAGCTGCCGGGCGTGCAAAACTCGGCCGAGGTGAAGGATCTGCTGGGCAAGGTGGCAACGCTCGAGATGCGGCTGGTCGATACGCAGAACAATCCGCTGCAGGCCCAGGAGAGCGGCCATGCGCCGCTCGGCAGCAAACTGTACAAGCGCGAGGATGGCTCGCCGATCCTGCTGAAGCGCGAGGTCATCGTCACCGGCGATGAACTGACCAGCGCCACCGCGACCGCAGGCCAGGACGGTCCGGAAGTATCGATCAAGCTGGATGCACGCGGCGCCGATTCGATGTTCCGTACCACCCGGTTGAACGTCGGCAAGCCGATGGCCGTGGTCTATATCGAAAAGACCCGGCGCCAGGTCGAGATCAATGGCCAGAAGGTCGATCGCGATACCACCAGCGAGAAGGTCATCAACGTCGCGACCATTCGCGGCGTATTTGGCCCCCAGTTCGCGGTCAGCGGCCTGGGTCAGGGCGAGGCGCACGACCTGTCGCTGCTGCTGCGCTCGGGCTCACTCGCCGCGCCGATCACCGTCGTCGAGGAACGGGCCATCGGACCGAGCCTCGGTGCGGACAACATCCAGAAGGGCGTGCACGCGCTGGAAATCGGCATGCTGGCGGTATTCGTGTTCATGGCGCTCTACTACCATGCCTTCGGGCTGGTGGCGGACGCGGTGCTGCTGGCGAACGTGATCCTGCTGACGGCACTGTTATCGCTGCTGCATGCCTCACTGTCGCTGCCGGGTATTGCCGGCATCATCCTCACGGTCGGTATCGCGGTCGATGCCAACGTGCTGATCTACGAGCGCATCCGCGAGGAACTGCGCAACGGTGTGTCGCCGCAGGCCGCGATACGGGCGGGATTCGACAAAGCCTTCTCCGCCATCGCCGACTCGAACGTCACGGCCCTGATCGCGGGCCTGGCGCTGTGGGTCATCGGTAGTGGTCCGATCCGTGGTTTCGCCATCGTGCTGACCCTGGGGATCGCGACTTCGATGTTCACATCGCTGCTGGGTAGTCGCGCATTGATCACGCTGATGTATGGCGGCCGCCGCAAGGTGGCCAAACTCTCGATCGGGTAGAACAACTGTGGAATTCTTTCATCGCGCGACCAGCTTCCCATTCATGTCCACACGCAGGGTGTGGTACGCATTGTCATTGGCGCTGGTGCTGATATCGATCGGCTCACTCTTCGTCCGCGGCCTCAACCTGGGTGTGGACTTCACCGGCGGCGTCACGGTGCAGGCGACCTTCACCGGTAACGCGGATCGTAACGCGGTGGTCAAGGCGCTGCAGGTCAATGGTTACGGCGATCCCCAGGTGACGATATTCGGCAGTGCCCGCGACATTGCCATCCGCCTGCCGCCTACCAAAGAGAGTACCGAGGCCGTTCGCACCCGGATTGAGCAGACGCTCAGACAGGTCGATACCGGCGTGCAGATCCAGCAGGTCGAGGTGATCGGCCCGCAGGTGGGCGGCGAGCTGCTGCGCAGCGCCTGGGAAGCGCTGGCGGCGACATTGATCCTGATCGCGATGTATATCGCGCTGCGCTTCAATACCTGGCGGTTGTCGGTCGGTGCCATCCTCGCGGTCCTGCACGATCCGATCCTGGTGTTCGGCGTCTTCTCGCTGAGTCGCACGCCGTTCGATCTGACCGTGGTCGCGGCGATGCTGGCGGTGATCGGCTACTCGCTGAACGACACGGTGGTGGTGTTCGATCGCATCCGCGAGCGATTCCACGTGGCCCGCAAGCTCGAGCCGATCACGGTGCTCGATCAGTCGATCAACCAGACGCTGTCGCGAACGATCATGACCAAGGTGGTGACACTGATCGTCGTGGTGGCGCTCTATGTGCTCGGTGGCCCGGTACTCAAGGGTTTCTCCGAGGCCCTGATCATCGGCATCCTGGCCGGCACCTATTCCTCTATCTATATCTCGAGCGCGATCGCCTTGGATTGCGGGCTGCGGTCGGAGCATCTGCTGCCGAGCGCGGTGAAGAAACCCATCGACGATCTGCCATAGACGGCTCGGAAAAAAAGCGATCGAGATGACGCTGTTCGCATCGCCGCAGGACTGGATAGCGCTGGCGGTGCTGACGTTGCTCGAGACGGTGCTCGGCATCGACAACGTCATTTTCCTGACCATACTCGTGTCCCGTCTGCCGCTGGCGCAGCAGCCGCGCGCACGGACCGTCGGATTGTCACTGGCCATGCTGACCCGGCTCGCGCTGCTGTTCTGCGTGGTGTGGCTGGCCCGGCTGACGGCGCCGTTGTTCGCCGTCTACGGTCAGCAGTTTTCCGGACGCGACCTGATCGTGGGCGCCGGCGGATTGTTCCTGCTCGCGAAGAGTGTCCTCGAGATACACAAGACCGTGGCAGAGGCCGAAGCGCCGCGTGCGGCCCACGTGCTGGGCACCTTCGTCGGCGTGGTTACGCAGATCGCGCTGCTGGATATCGTGTTCTCGCTCGACTCCGTGTTCACCGCGGTAGGTCTGGCGAAACCCGAGCAGGCGCCGATCATGGCAATCGCGATCGTGCTGTCGATCGTCGTCATGATGTGGCTGTCAGGCCCGATCGCAGCGTTCGTGGCCCGCTATCCGAGCATGAAGATCCTGGCGCTGGCGTTCCTGGTCCTGATCGGCGTGGCGCTGCTGGCCGAAGCGTTCGATTTCGAGGTGCCGAAGGGCTACCTGTATTTCGCGATGGCGTTCGCGTTCGTCGTCGAGCTAGTGAACATCCGCATCCGACGTTAGAGACGGGCGTTTGCCCGAGCGCAGTGCGCTGTTGCGATAGCCGTAGCAGAAGTAGATGACGAAGCCGATCAGGCTCCACACCAGCAGTCGCCACCAGGTGGCATTGGGTAGCGAATACGCCATGCCGCTGCAGAACAGAACGCCGGCGGGAGCCACGAACCAGATCGCGGGCACCTTGAATTTGCGCTCGAGATCAGGCCGCGCGAATCGCAGCACGACGACACCGATGCAGACCACGATGAACGCCACCAGTGTGCCGATCGACACCAGTTCGCCCAGCAGTCCGATCGGCAGCAGGCCGGCGGCGGCCGCGGCACACAGTCCGGTGAGCGCGGTCGATTTATAGGGCGTATGGAACCGCGGATGAATGGCGCCGAAGAACGACGGCAGCAGGCCATCGCGCGACATCGTCAGCCAGATGCGCGCCTGGGGAATGATCATCGTCAGCATCACTGACGTCAGTCCTGCGAGGGCACCGACGATGACGAAGTTCTTGAGCCAGGCCAATTGCGGATGCGGTTCGAGTGCCGCGGCCACGGGTGCCGCGGTGTTGAGTTTGTCGAGCGGCACCAGACCGGTCATGACCGAGGACATCAGAATGTAGAGCACGGTGCAGATCGCGAGACTGCCGAGCATACCCAGCGGAATGCTGCGCGCCGGATTCTTCGCCTCCTGAGCGACGGTCGAGACGCCGTCGAAGCCGATGTAGGCGAAAAATATGATCGCCGAGGCCTGCACTACGCCGCTCCAGCCGAAGACGCCGAACGTGCCGGTGTTGGGCGGAATGTAGGGATGCCAGAGCTTCGTATCGACGTACATCGCCCCGAAAGCAATGACTGCCAGCACGATGGCCAGCTTGATAGCCACGATGACGATGTTGACGACTGCGGACTCCTTGATGCCCTTGTAGCAGATGGCAGTGGCGACCGCGACGATGCCGATGGCCGGCACATTGATGATTGCGCCGGTGGCATGCACATCGAAGCCTGCACCGGCCGCGGCCAGCGGAGCGCTGGTCAGCGACTCCGGCATCCGAAGATGGAATACGCTCAGCAGCGACACGAAGTAGCGGCTCCAGCCGACCGCCACGGTCGCACACGCCATCATGTATTCGAGGATGAGATTCCAGCCGACGAACCAGGCAACCAGTTCGCCTAAGGTCGCGTAGCTGTAGGCATAGGCGCTGCCGGCGACGGGGACCATGGCCGCGAATTCCGAATAGCACAGGCCTGCAAACATGCAGCCGAGTCCGGCGATGATGAACGAAATGACGATCGCGGGACCGGCGTGCTCGGCCGCAGCCAGTCCCGTCAGCACGAAGATGCCGGTGCCGATGATGGCGCCGATGCCGAAGGCGATCAGTGACGGCGTACCCAGCGCACGCACCAGATGCTTGGCTGAGGCTTCGGCCTGGTAGTCCGCGATCGGCTTGGTCGCGAAGACACCGGACGGCGTCACGGCGGGTTTGTCCATGCGAGCAGTCCTAGGGCGATGATCCGCCTGATTGTAGTTGGATGGACTCTACACGCTGCGCAGATCGGCCGGTACCTGCGGGGCAATCGCTTCCAGCATCGCGTCGTACACTTTTGGCGAGCCGGCGACGATGTTTGCACCAAGCTTGTACTCATCGCCCCCGAGTGTGCCGACGCGGCCCCCGGCCTCGACCACCATCAGCGCGCCGGCGGCGGTATCCCACGGCTTCAGACCCAGCTCCCAGAAGCCATCCGTGCGTCCGGCAGCGACATAAGCCAGGTCCAGCGACGCCGCGCCCGGGCGGCGGATGCCGGCCGTCAGCGTCGTCAGCGTGCGGAACATGGCGAAATAGTTGTCCGCGTAGGGCTCGTCCTGGCGATAGGGAAATCCGGTCGACAGCAACGAGCCTTCGAGGCCACGCTGCTTGCTGACGCGAATGCGGCGGTTCTCCAGGTGTGCGCCACCGCCCCGGACGGCCGTGAAGACCTCCTGGCGCATCGGGTCATAGACAACCCCGATTTCCAGTCGCCCGCGCTGCTGGACCGCGATCGACACCGCGAAGGTTGGAAACCCGTGCAGGAAGTTGGTCGTGCCGTCGAGCGGATCGATGATCCAGACCGTCTCGCTCTGGCCGCTGCTGCCGCTTTCCTCCGCGAGGATCGCGTGGTCGGGATAAAGCTTGTGGATGGACTCGATGATGTCGCGCTCGGCAGCGCGATCGACGTCGCTGACGTAGTCGTTGCGTCCCTTCGAGGTGATCTCGAGGCTCTCCAGCCGGACGAGACTTCGAACGATGATTTCGCCGGCGCGGCGTGCCGCCTTGACGGCGATGTTGAGCAGCGGATGCATGGGAGTATTAGGATATCAGGTCGTGTCCACTTCCATTCGTATCGTACTCGTCGAGACCTCGCATCCCGGCAACATCGGTGCCGTCGCGCGGGCGATGAAGAACATGTCGCTCGATGAACTGGTGCTGGTCAATCCCCGGCAGTTTCCGCATCCGGAAGCCACCGCGCGCGCCTCGGGAGCCGAGGACGTGCTGACACAGGCGCGTGTCACCGACAGCCTGAGCGCGGCGCTGCAGGGCTGCGGGCTGATTCTGGCGTCCACCAGCCGCGAGCGGGGCGATCAGTATCTGCGCGTCACCGATGCACGCGAAGCGGCTCGGCGCGCGGTGACGCATGACGACGGATCGCCGGTCGCGATCCTGTTCGGTACCGAGCGCACGGGCCTGACGACCGAGGAATTGCGCTACGCGCACGCGCTGCTGGCGATTCCGGCGAATCCCGTCTATCCGTCGCTCAATCTCGCGATGGCGGTACAGATCGTCGCCTATGAAATTCTGTGCGCGCGTCTGGAGAACGGACAGCGCTCCGCGCGCACTATTGCCTCTTCATCAGTGCCGCTGGCCGACCCGGAGGAACTCGATCGCATGTACGCGCACCTGGCCGAAGTGCTCGAGGAGATCGATTTCCGCGATCGAACGCAGAGCGGCGTGCACCTCATGAGACGCTTGCGCCGCTTTCTGCAGCGGGCCGAGCCGGACATCAACGAAGTGCATATCCTGCGGGGAATCCTAACGGCCATACAGCAACGGCGGCGGAGGGCGATGCCTCATGGACAGTGAGTTTCCGGTCTATCTCGATTACGCCGCGACCACGCCGTGCGATCCGCGGGTTGCTGCCGCCATGCAGGCCTGCCTGACGATCGACGGTGTGTTCGGCAATCCGGCCTCGGGCCATGCGTACGGCCGCGTGGCGCGCGCGCGGGTGGAACAGGCGCGTGCCCAGGTGGCGGCGCTGATTCACGCGCCGGCGCCGCAGCTGGTGTGGACATCCGGATCAACCGAGGCGAACAACCTGGCAATCCTCGGTACCGCACGCGCGCTGCGTTCGCGCGGCCGGCACCTGATCACGGTCCGTACCGAGCACAAGTCGGTGCTCGATCCGTGCCGGCATCTGCAGCAGGAAGGTTTCGAGGTCACGTATCTCGCTCCCGACCGGGACGGATTGATCGCGACCGAGCAGGTCCGGGAGGCGCTGCGGCCGGATACGTTACTGGTATCGGTGATGCACGCCAACAACGAGATCGGCGTGTTGCAGCCGATCGAGACGATCGGTGACCTGTGCCGTGCAAAGGGCGTGGCACTGCATGTCGACGCTTCGCAGAGCGCGGGCAAAGTGCGCATCGACGTCGCGCAGTTACGATGCGATCTGCTGTCGCTGACCGCGCACAAGCTCTACGGCCCGAAGGGTATCGGCGCGCTGTATTTCGCCGCCGAGCGGCGCGCCAGTCTGCAGCCGCTGACCTTTGGTGGCGGTCACGAGCGGGGTCTGCGATCCGGCACGCTGCCGGTGCACCAGATCGTGGGTTTCGGTGCCGCCTGCGAGCTGGCAGCCGCGTCCCTTGCCGACGATGCGGCGCATAGCCAGCGCCTGCGCGACCTGCTGTGGGCGGGTTTGCGGCGCATTCCCGACGTCCTGCTGAACGGACATCCGACACAGCGGATCGGCAATATTCTCAACGTTTCGTTTCCCGGCGTGGAAGGCGAGAGCCTGCTGATGGGTCTTACCGAGCTCGCGATTTCCACCGGTTCCGCATGCAATTCGGACAGCGACGAGCCTTCCTACGTGTTGCGGGCCCTGGGCAGGGATACGGAACTGGCGCAGAGCTCGCTGCGATTCAGCGTCGGCCGCTTCAGCAGCGAGGCCGACGTCGCAGTGGCAGTCGCTGCCGTCAGCCGGGAAGTGCAACGGCTGCGGGCCGCCGCAGCATGACTTTCCCATGATCGACGACCCGCTGGCGAGCGCCGTACGCCAGCTGTTCGTGGATCTGCGGCATGCCGGAACGCCCGACCTGTCGCCGGCACTTCAGGCCGGCATCCAGCGCCTGGCTGGAGAAGCCGGACGGGAGCAGCGCGGCACGCGCGTGCGCTTCGTCGTCACGCGCACAGCAGAGGCAATCAGCACGGCTCGCTTTGCAGCTTACGGATGCCCTCATACCCTGGCCGCGTGCGAGTGGCTCTGCCGCGAACTCGAAGCCGGGCGCCAGGGATCCATCGGAGGGCCCTCGGACTGGTGTCGAACCCTCGGCATCCCCATTGTGAAACTGGGACGGCTGCTGGTGGTTGAGGACGCCCTGAATGCTGCTATGCAGCATATTTCTGTCCGTTAGGGCGGTGACCGAAAGCGTAGTAAAATGAATCAACTGGAGAAATGACCGATGTCCGTATCGTTGAGCGATTCCGCCGCAGAGCGCATCCGCACCCGCCTGGCGAGCCGTGGACGCGGTGTGGGCCTGCGCCTCGGGGTCAAGGCCAGCGGCTGCTCGGGTTTCAGCTACGTGGTTGATTACGCCGATGAAATCCGTCCGGACGACCTGGTGTTCGAGAGTGCCGGGGTACGGGTGATCGTCGATCCGGCCAGCCTGGCCAGCGTCGACGGCACGCGAATCGATTTCGTGCGTCAGGGACTCAACGAGAGTTTCCGCTTCGACAACCCGAACGTGCGCGGGGAATGCGGCTGCGGCGAGAGCTTCACCGTCTAGCCCGCCACCGCCTGGAGGCGCCGTCGGGCTTGAAAAACCTGACAGGATGGGGCGCTCGACCCACTATACTGCGGCCCCTTTTTGGCACGGAGATTCCGCATGGCGCTCGAGCGTACCCTGTCGATTGTCAAACCCGATGGCGTCACCCGCAACCTGATCGGCAACGTCTATCAACGCTTCGAGAAGGCCGGGCTGCGTATCGTTGCCGCGCGCATGCTGCACCTGTCGCAGCAGCAGGCCGAACTGTTCTACGAGGTCCACAAGGAGCGTCCGTTCTACAAGGATCTGGTGCGCTACATGACCTCCGGCCCCGTGATCGCGCAGGTGCTCGAAGGCGACGGAGCGATCGCGAAGAACCGCGACCTCATGGGTGCCACGGATCCGAAGAAGGCCACAGCCGGAACCATTCGCGCGGATCTGGCACAGAGCATCGAAGCAAACGTGGTGCATGGTTCGGATGCGCCGGATACTGCGGCCCGCGAGATCGCATTCTTCTTCAGTGCTACCGAGATCTGCCCGCGCTGAGTGCAGCGGCAGAACGACGCGGCCAGGTGAGACGGCAATGATCGAGGGCGCATCGGGCGACGACGATAAGCGGTGCAATCTGCTCGGTCTGCCGCGTGCCGAACTCGAAGCATTCTGCGGCGAACTGGGATCGAAGCCTTTTCGCGCGCGTCAGTTGATGAACTGGCTCTACAAGCGCGGTTGCGACAAGTTCGACGACATGACCGATCTGGCGCTGGACTTCCGCGCCGCGCTCAAAGGGCGTGCCGAGGTCCGTCTGCCCGAGATCATCACCGTGCAGCGCGCGACCGATGGCACCTGCAAATGGCTGCTGCGTGCCGATCAGTCGCAGGCGTTCGAGATGGTCTACATCCCGGAGACCGATCGCGGCACGCTGTGCATCTCATCGCAGGTGGGGTGTGCGCTCGACTGCGCGTTCTGCTCGACCGCGCAGCAGGGTTTCAATCGCAACCTGACCACGGCGGAGATCGTCGGCCAGGTCTGGCTCGCCAGTCGCGAGCTGGGGTTCCACCCGGGCGGCAATCGCATCATCACCAACGTGGTGCTGATGGGCATGGGGGAACCGCTGGCCAATTTCCGCAATGTGATCCCAGCCTGCCGTCTCTTCCTCGACGATCTGGGGTTCGATCTGTCGCGTCGGCGTGTCACGCTGTCCACCTCGGGTCTGGTGCCGCAGATCTACCGCCTCGCCCGGGAGATCAATGTCGCGCTGGCGGTGTCGCTGCATGCACCCGACGATGTGTTGCGCGACCGGCTGGTACCTATCAACCGGCTGCACCCGATCGCCGAACTGCTCGATGCCTGCTGGCACTACATCGACGAGCAGAACGGACGCAGCGTCACGTTCGAATACGTGATGCTGGAGGCAGTCAACGATTCGGTTGCCCAGGCGCGAGCGCTGGCCCGACTGCTGGCGGGGCACCCCGCCAAAGTGAATCTCATTCCCTTCAATCCGTTCCCCGGCACGTCATTTCGACGGTCGGGCGATGATGTCATCCTCCGTTTCCGCGATACTCTCAATCAGGGGGGCGTCATTGCCACCGTGCGGCGCACGCGCGGCGATGACATCGATGCCGCCTGCGGTCAGCTCGTAGGTAGGGTGAAGGACAGAACCGTGGTCAGACTCGGAACCAAAATGGCGGCCGCGCACGAGCGCGCCGTCGGTGTCGTATGAAACATGCGATCTTCGTGATCGCCGCATTGTCGCTAAGCCTCGGGGCGTGCCACAGCAAGCCGACCGTCAATCCGAATCTGACGCAGTCGTCGCAACGGCCTGCACCGGGCACCCCCGGCAATCCCACCAACACCCAGCGCGCCGCGGCCGCCCGGGTCAACATCCAGTTGGGCCTCGGCTATCTGCAGGAGGGCAATCTCCAGTACGCCAAGGAGAAGCTCGACAAGGCCCGTAGCGAAGACCCGGATCTGCCGGAGCTGCACGGCGCCATGGCGCTGCTGGACCAGCGGCTGGGTCGCGACAAGGAAGCCGACAAGGAATTTCGCGACGCGCTGAAGGCCAATCCGAACGATCCGTCGATGCTCAACAACTACGCCGTGTTCCTTTGCAGCCACGGGAAACCCGACGATGGCGTCAGGAACTTCGAGCGTGCCGCCACCAATCCGCTCTATTCGACGCCGTGGGCGGCCTATACGAACGCCGGCGTGTGTCTGCATGCGGCGCATCGCGATGACGAGGCGGCCGCGCGCTTCGACCGCGCGCTGCGTTCCAATCCTGCGTATTCCGAGGCCGTGTTTCAGGCGTCGAGTCTGGACCTGAGCCTGCAAAAGCTTGCCGATGCGCGCCTGCGGATCGACTTGTTCCTGCTCAGCAATCCCTCGACACCGGATCTGCTGCTGCTCGCATGGCAGATCGCCGATGCCCAGCACGATCAGGCTGCGCAACTGCGCTATGCGGCGCGGCTGGGGCGTGAATTTCCGAATTCGGATCAGGCTCGAGCGCTCGCGAACGCCCGGGCTCACCCTGGATGAACGATGACCGGGTCCGATGGCCAAGCGTTCCCGGCCGATCCCGGCCTGCGTCTTCGGACAGCGCGGGTGCAGGCAGGATTGTCCGTGGCCGAGGCCGCCAAACGTCTGCGGCTGCCGCCGGATACGCTGCAGGCACTCGAAGCCGGTCATCTGCAGGCGCTCGGTGCCTCGGTCATCGTGCGCGGACATCTGCGTCGCTATGCGGCGATGATGGGACTCCCCGAACAGGAGATCCTGCAGGGCTACGATGCCTCGACCGGGCGGCTCACGCAGCCGGACCTTCGCCAGGTAGTGACCGATCCGGCGGTCCGGTCCGGGGTGCGACGCGCGGCGTTGCGACCTCGGCACGCGGTCGTCGCTGCCATCGTGATCGTGCTGCTGGCGCTGGTGTCATGGGCCCGGCACTACGCACCGAAGACCGCCGCGCTGCAGTCGCCGGCCATCACGTCGCCATCGCGCGATCCGATGCCCTGAAGCGGTCGAATTCTCCGGAGGAGTGTTGAGCAAGCAGATTCAGCCGGTACGCGGCATGAACGACGTTCTACCCGCGCAGTCCGGCGTGTGGCAGCACCTCGAACGCGTGGCGCGGGGGCTGTTCGAAGCTTATGGCTACGAAGAAGTGCGCGTGCCGATCGTGGAGCACACCGAGCTTTTCAAGCGATCGATCGGCGAGCAAACCGACATCGTCGAGAAAGAGATGTACACCTTCCAGGATCTGGGCGGCGATAGCCTGACGCTGCGCCCGGAAGCGACCGCCGGGATCGTGCGCGCGGCCATCTCCAACGGCCTGCTGCGCGGCGCCCGCCTCAAGCTGTGGTGCCAGGGCCCGATGTTCCGGCATGAAAAGCCGCAGAGAGGGCGCTATCGGCAGTTCAATCAAATGGACGTCGAGGCGATCGGTTTTGCCGGCCCCGATGTCGACGTCGAACTGATCGCGCTGACGGCCCGGCTGTGGCGCGAGCTCAAGCTGTCGCGCGTGCGGCTGCAGATCAACTCATTGGGCACGCCTGCGGCGCGCGCGGTCTACCGCGAGCGGCTGGTGGAATATCTGCGGGGGCGCGAGAGCGAGCTGGACGAGGACAGCCGGCGCCGGTTGCAGGGCAATCCGCTGCGCATCCTCGACAGCAAGAACCCGGCTATGCGCGCGGTGGTCGAGCAGGCGCCGGTGCTGTCGGATTTCCTCGACGCGGAGTCGCAGGCTCATTTCGCCGGATTGCGCGCGGGGCTGGATGCGCTCGGGATCGCCTATGAGGTCAACCCGCGGCTGGTGCGCGGCCTGGACTATTATTCGCGCACGGTATTCGAGTGGGTCACCGACGCGCTCGGATCGCAGGATGCGGTCTGCTCCGGGGGGCGCTACGACGGCCTGACGGCGCAGCTCGGCGGCGAGGCGACACCGGCGATCGGCTTCGCGATGGGCGTCGAGCGGGTGGTGGAGTTGATTGCGGCGACCGAGGCCGAGGTGCCGGGGCCGCGACCGGAGGTCTACATCGTTGCCAGCGGCGAGCGGGCGGAGCGCGAGGCGCTGCGCATCGCCGAGCAGCTGCGTGACGCCCTGCCGGGCCGCGGCGTGCTGCTCAATCTGGGTGGTGGCAATTTCAAGGCACAATTCCGGCGTGCGGACCGCAGCGGAGCGCGGCTGGCACTCATACTGGGCGACACCGAACTCGACCGGGGTGTAGTCGCCATCAAAACTTTGCGCGATGAGGCCAGTCAGATCGACTGTCCAATCGGCGAACTGGCAGCACGAATCGCGTCCGGGTCCTGACGCGACGGATGGGAGATTGAGCGGTGGAAGAAGAGTATTTCAGCGACAGGGAACAATGGGAGCGCGTGCTGAAGTGGCTGCGCGAGCAGGGGCCGTGGGCGCTCGCTGCGGTGGCAGTCGTGGCGGCCGGCTATGCGGGCTGGCACTACTTGCAGAGCCGGCAGGAGCAGCACTATGTGTCGGCCGCGAGCCGCTACGAGGCGCTCGTCGAGGCATTCGGCAGCAGCAACTTCGACGGCGGCACCAAGCTGGCCGATGACCTGGTCAGGGAGTTCCCGTCGTCAGGCTATGCCGATCAGGCCAACCTGGCGGTAGCGCGCTACCAGGTCGAGCACGATGAGCTCGACAAGGCGCTGGCACGTCTGCAGCAGGTGGTGAAATCGACCAAAGACCCGGAACTCGCACTGGTCGCGCGACTGCGGGTCGCGCGGGTACAGCTGGCGCTGGGCAAGGCGGACGATGCGCTGAAGACGCTCGACGAGGTGAACCCCGGTGCATTCGCGGCACGCTTCGCCCAGGCACGTGGCGATATCCTGATGTCCAAGGGCGACCGCGACGGCGCGTTGAAGGCATATCGGGCCGCGCGTGACGGCGGCGATACCGTGGACAGCGGACTGCTCGATCTGAAGATCGACGAGCTGGCGCACTCGTGAGTGCCCTGCCGACGCTCTCGCGCTCGCGACGCGCGGCCGTTCTGGCCGGCATGGGCGCGCTGCTGGCCACGGTGGTGCTCTCGGGCTGCAGCTTCTTCCATTACCATTCCGCGGCCAAGAAGCCCAAAGTGGACAAGAAGGCCGCGGACAAGCCCGCGGTGCTGGTGCCGTTCGTCAACCACATCGACGTCAAGCGTGTGTGGACCACGAGCATCGCAGGCGAGAAGCCCAAACTGCGTGTCAGCCTCAGGGCGGCCGCGGACGACGATCACGTCTTCATCGCCAGCTACAAGGGTGAGCTCGAGGCGTTGAATCTCGGCACCGGCAAGCGCGTGTGGAGAGCCAAGCTGAAGGCGCCGCTGAGCGCGGGCCCCTCGGTGGCAGCGGGCATGGTGGTGGTCGGCTCTTCCAAGGGCGAAGTCATTGCCGTGCGTGAAAGCGACGGTACCGCACTGTGGCGCGCGCATATCAATGCCGAGATCCTGGCCGCGCCTGCCGTCAACGGCGAGCTGGTCGTGGTACGCGGCGTCGACGGACGCATTCACGGTCTGTCGGCAAAGGATGGTAGCGAAAACTGGTCGGTCGACGAGCAGGTGCCCAAGCTGTCGATGCGCGGGACCAGTGCGCCGCTGCTTTCTGGGGATCTCGCAATCTGTGGGTTCGACAACGGGCGCGTACTGGCGATCAACACTCACAACGGCACCACCGTCTGGGACTTTGCAGTCGGACAGGCGCATGGCAGCACCGAACTGGCGCGACTGATCGACGTCGATGCGCCGGTCATCGGCGATGGCGACGACCTGTTCGCGGCCGCTTTCCAGGGGCGCGTGGCGCATCTCAAGCGGGAAACCGGCGAGGCACTGTGGACGCGGGACCTGTCCAGCTACCGCGGCATGGCGCTCGACGCCAGCAGACTGTACGTGTCCCTCGGCGATGACAGCGTGACGGCTCTGGATCGTCAGAACGGCACCGAGCAGTGGAGCCAGAAGGCACTCGCGCGCCGGCAGATCACGGCTCCGGCGGTCTTCGGCGGCTATGTCGTGGTCGCCGACGCCGACGGCGTCATCCATTGGCTGGATGCGACAACCGGTGATTTCGTCGCGCGTGCGCAGATCGGTAAATCGGTGCCGCGCAAAGGTGTCGAATCCCACAAGATCTCGTACAAGCGGCGCGTCACGGCCGAACCGCTGGTCGCCGGCGATCTGCTGCTGGTGTTCTCCGACGCGGGTACCTTGAGCGCATTCCGTGCGCATCCTGCACCCTGAAGGGGGTGCACGATGCTGCCGATCGTCGCGATTGTTGGCCGGCCGAACGTCGGCAAGAGCACGCTGTTCAATGTCCTGACCCGTAGTCACGCCGCCATCGTGGCCGATGTGCCCGGGGTCACGCGCGACCGGCAATACGGCTATTCGCGTATTGGCCGTGTGCCGTGCGTGCTGATCGATACCGGTGGTCTGATCCACCAGCCGACCGGTCTCGATGCGCAGATGCGCGTGCAGACCGAAAAGGCCGTCGACGAGGCCGACCGCCTGATCTTCATGGTCGATGCGCGGGCAGGTCTCACGGCACAGGACCAGTTGATCGCGCGTGAGCTGCGCCGTGTCGGCAAACCCGTACTGCTGGCGGTGAACAAGGCGGAAGGACTCGACGGTGACGTGATCGCTGCCGACTTTCACCGGCTTGGACTGGGCCAGCCGCGCGCAATCGCCTCAGCGCACGGGCAGGGATGCCGCGAGCTGATCGACGATACCCTCGACGGGCTCGAACCCGAGCCGCTGCCGGTCGAGGAACACGGAGCCATCCGCGTCGCGGTCGTCGGCCGACCGAATGTCGGCAAGTCCACACTGGTCAACCGGTTGATCGGTGAGGAGCGTGTGATCGCGAGCGACCAGCCCGGCACCACGCGCGACAGCATCCTGGTCCCGTTCACCCGCGATGGGCGCGATTTCCTGTTCGTCGACACCGCCGGGATCCGACGCCGCGCGCGAGTCGAAGATGCACTCGAACGGGCGAGCGTCGCTCGCACCCTGCAGGCGATCGCCGAGTCGCATGTCGTCATCCTGGTGCTGGACGGTCACGACAACATCGGCGAACAGGACGCGCACGTGCTCGGGCAGGCGCTCGATCGCGGCCGGGTCATCCTGATAGCGATCAACAAGTGGGATGGCATCGCCATGGAGCAGCGCGAGGAAATCCGCCGGCTCCTATCGCTGAAACTCGACTTCGTGCCGTTCGCGCCACTGCACTTTATCTCGGCGCGCCATGGCACCGGTGTCGGCGAGCTGGCGCGCGATGCCATCCATGGTTTCGACGCATCGATGCGCGCGATGCCGACGCCTGAGCTGACGCGCACGCTCGAGCGCGCGCTCGAAGCGCACCAGCCGCCGCTGGTCAAAGGTCGACGGATCAAGCTGCGCTATGCGCACCAGGGCGGCCGCAATCCGCCGCGCATCGTGATCCACGGCAATCAGACCGCATCGGTGCCGGAGGCCTATCGACGGTATCTGGCGAATGTGTTTCGCGAGAGATTCGACCTGTATGCGACGCCGGTGGCGATCGAATTCCGTGGCGACAAGAATCCCTACGATCGCCGGAAGGGGAAGAAGGTCAGTGAGCGGAAGGCGAAAGGAACAGTGCCGGGTCGACAAAGGCGTGGTTGAGTGACACGCCGAAATGCAGGTGCGGCCCGGTAACGCGACCGGTCTTGCCGACCTTGCCGATGATCATGCCGGCACGCACCGCATCGCCGACATGCACGCTGGTCTGCGACAGATGGCAGTACATCGTGATCAGACCCTCGCCGTGATCGATCAGAACCGTATTGCCGTTGAAGAAGTAGTCACCGACATCGATCACCTGTCCCGCGGCGGCCGCGTGTACCGGCTCGCCCGTGGGACCGGGAATATCCATGCCTGAATGCGGGTCCCGGGCCTCGCCGTTGAATACCCGGCGCGACCCATAGGAATCGGACCTCGCGCCCGGTACCGGTGCCGACAGATGCAATGTCGCCGGCGGCCGCTCGTTGAAGGTCGACAGGGCGGTCTGCAGGTGAGACTTTTCGCGTCCGAAACGCGCCAGGTCTTCTGGCGACAGATCGACCTTGGAACGTTCGACGCTCAGCTGCTGGGTGCGATAAGCCTTCGTCGCGATCTGGAAGGTCAGGGGCGGCACGACCGGGCCGCCGGGTATCGAGACTTCCGCGCTGGCCGCGCCGACGGCCGCGCTGAGCGGGATGCCGATGACCGCGATCCAGCGGCCGTCCTGCCGCAGCACCATCACCCGCTGCGACTCGAACGTGACCGTCGGCGGCTGTTTCGACCCACTCAAGTGGGCGGGCAGCGGCAGCAACACCACGCCACCGGGCACCGGACTGGCCGTCGGCCACTCGGCGGCGGTGGCGAGCATCGACGCACCCAGCAGCAGCCACGGCGCCATGGCGCGACGTGCCGGCGGCTTCACGACTGTTTCCCGAGTACCTGTGCGTGCAGGCTGCCGCTGGCGAGTTGCGCGTCGAACGTGTCGCCCGGCTGAAGCTGATCGGCGCTGGTGACCAGCGTGCCATCCGCGCTACGGGTGATCACGGCGAAGCCGCGGCCGAGTGTTGCCAGCGGGCTCACCGCCTGCAGCGCGCGCGCGGCGCCTTCCAGGCGACCGCCCGCGCGTTCGAGGCGGTTGCGCATGGCCATGCGCAACCGCGCGTCGAATTCGTCGAGGCGCTGGGCATGCTGCTGCAGACGGGCGCCGGGATGCGCCTGTTGCAAGCGGTGGTCGAGACCCGACAGGCGCGTACGTTCGTGTGTGAGCGAGCGGCGCATCGCGGCCGAAAAACGATGTTGCAGCTGCGCCAGGCGCTGCAGCCAGGCGCGGTGATCCGGTACCGCGAGTTCCGCTGCGCCGGATGGTGTCGGGGCGCGTACGTCGGCGACGAAGTCAGCGATCGTGAAATCGATCTCGTGGCCAATGCCGGTGACGATCGGGATGCTGGAACGGTGAATGGCCCGCGCCACGCGCTCATCGTTGAATGCCCACAGATCCTCGAGCGAGCCACCGCCGCGAGAAAGGATCAGTACCTCGCACTCGGCACGGGCGCAGGCACGGTCGAGGGCCTGAACGATGGCGGGTGCCGCGGCCGTCCCCTGCACCGGCACCGGGTGCAGTAGAACGCGGGCGCTGGGAAACCGCCGCGCCAGGATATGGAGGATGTCGCGGATCGCGGCACCGGTCGGCGACGTGATGACGCCGATCGTATGCGGCGCCACGGGCAGCGGACGCTTGCGCTCGACGGCGAACAATCCCTCGGCCGCGAGCCGCGCCTTGAGTTCGTCGAAGGCGCGCTGCAGCGCGCCGACGCCCGCATCCTCGAGCTGCTCCACCAGCAGCTGATACTCACCGCGCGCCTCGTACAGGCTCACGCGCCCGCGCGCGACGACCTGCTGCCCTTCGCGCGGCGTCAGGCGCGACAGCACATTGCGTGCACGGAACATCGCGCATCGCAGTTGCGCGCCGCTGTCCTTCAACGAGAAGTACCAGTGTCCGGAGGAGGGCCGTGACAGGTTGGTGAGTTCGCCCTGTACCCAGATCCGCCCCAGGCCCGATTCGAGCAGGGTTCGAGCCTCCTGGTTGAGCGCCGAGACCGAATAGACGGTGCGCCCGGCGGCTGCGGGGACCGGCGTGGCCATCGCCGTGGCGGACGTCGCGGGCGCGGCGGCCTCGAAGTCCAGGCTGAGCGGTCCCATGGATGGGGGCTTGCCCGATGGCCGCAAAGTTGCTGTGACGTCCCGTTTCATCGCTGGCCTGAGGGTGAAGCTGTCGATCTTACGAGGTTTACCGACCTGACACGAGGCGGTACAATGACCCGCTTCTTTTCGTAGCCGTGAGGCGCCATGCGAATCCTCGAAGAAGCACTCACCTTCGATGACGTCCTGCTCGTTCCCGCGCGCTCCGACGTATTGCCCCGTGAAGTCAGTCTGTCCACCCAGCTGACTCACAAGATCCGCTTGGGGTTGCCGGTGCTCTCCGCGGCCATGGATACCGTGACCGAAGCGCGCCTTGCCATCACGATGGCGCAGGAAGGCGGCATCGGCATCATTCACAAGAACATGTCGATCGAAGCACAGGCGCGCGAAGTGGCGCATGTGAAGAAATTCGAAAGCGGTGTGATCACCGACCCGATCACGGTTCCACCGGAAACCACGATCCGAGAGGTGCTCGAGCTGACCCGGTCCCGCGGTATTTCGGGCGTCCCGGTCGTCAGCGGCAGCAAGGTGATGGGCATCGTCACGCATCGCGATCTGCGGTTCGAGAACAAGCTCGATGCCCCGGTGACGTCGGTCATGACGCCCAAGGCGCGGCTGATCACGGTGCGTGAGAATGCGCCCAAGGAAGAGGTTCAGCAGCTGCTGCACAAGCACCGCATCGAGAAGGTGCTGGTGGTCAATGAGCTGGACGAGCTTCGCGGCATGATCACCGTCAAGGATTTTCAGAAGGCCACCGAGTTTCCGCGCGCCAGCAAGGATGGAGGTGGCCGGCTGCGGGTCGGCGCCGCGGTCGGCACGACGCCCGACACGCTCGATCGCGTGGCAGCACTGCGCGAAGCGCAGGTCGACGTGGTCGTGGTCGATACCTCGCACGGACACTCGCGCGGCGTGCTCGATATGATCGCGCGCCTGAAATCACGCTGGCCCGACATCGAGTTGATCGGCGGCAACATCGTCACGCGCGAAGCGGCACTCGATCTGGTGGCGGCGGGCGCTGACGGGGTCAAGGTCGGCATCGGTCCTGGCTCGATCTGCACCACTCGTATCGTCGCCGGCGTCGGGGTGCCGCAGATCTCGGCGGTCGCCAACATCGCCGAAGCACTCGCGGGCCGCAATGTCTCGGTCATCGCCGACGGCGGCATCCGTTTCTCCGGTGACCTCGCCAAGGCTATCGCTGCCGGTGCTCATGCAGTGATGATCGGTGGCATGTTCGCGGGCACCGAAGAGTCTCCCGGCGAAGTGGAGCTCTATCAGGGCGCGTCGTACAAGGCCTATCGCGGCATGGGATCACTCGGCGCCATGGCGGAGCGCCATGGCTCGGCCGATCGCTACTTCCAGGACACGGCGACCGAACTGGAGAAGCTGGTGCCCGAGGGGATCGAGGGCCGCGTGACCTATAAGGGGAGCCTGGTCACGATCCTGTATCAGCTGGCGGGCGGTCTGCGCGCCGCGATGGGCTACACCGGCAGCAACAACATCGACGAGATGCGCACGCGTCCGGTGTTCGTTCGCGTGACGTCCGCGGGCATGCGCGAGAGCCATGTGCACGATGTGACGATCACCAAAGAGGCTCCCAATTACCGCGTCTCGTGAAGCGCAGGCACCTGTGAGCCGCGGCCTGAACGCCACCGGCGGTCTCGACGCGGTGGCTGCCGGCGCGGACATCCATGCGCATCGCATCCTGATCCTGGATTTCGGTGCACAGTACACGCAGCTGATCGCGCGACGCGTACGCGAGCTCGGCGTCTACTGCGAGATCCTGCCGTGGGACATCAGCGATGCCGAGGTTGTTGGTTTCGGTGCGCGCGGCGTCATCCTGTCGGGTGGCCCGGAATCGGTCACCGACAGCGTGCCGCCCAAGGCGCCGACCGCGGTGTTCGAGCTGAAGGTCCCTGTGCTCGGCATCTGCTACGGCATGCAGACGATGGCGCAGCAGCTGGGTGGCCGGGTCGCCGGCGGCGGCAAGCGCGAGTTCGGCTACGCCGAGGTGCGTGTTAGCGGCGCCTGCGCTCTACTCGATGCGCTCAGCGACCGACAGACCGGTGGCCAGACTGTGCTGGATGTCTGGATGAGTCACGGCGACCGGGTCGAGGCGCTCCCGCCGGGTTTTCATGGCGTGGCCAGCACGCACGATGCGCCATTCGCGGCAATGGCGGACGAGCGACGGCGTTTCTACGGCGTGCAGTTCCACCCCGAGGTCACGCATACCCGCCAGGGAGCCGCGATCCTCGAGCGATTCGTGCGCGAGATCAGCGGCTGCGAGGCGCGCTGGACGGCCAGCAACATCATCGACGATCTGATCGCCCGCGTGCAGGGCCAGGTCGGCGCCGAGCACGTGCTGCTTGGCCTCTCGGGCGGCGTCGACTCCTCGGTCGTAGCAGCGTTGCTCCATCGTGCGATCGGCAAACAACTGACGTGCGTATTCGTCGATCACGGTCTGCTGCGACTTGGCGAAGGCGACCAGGTGATGCGCACGTTCGCCGATTCGCTCGGCGTGCACGTCATCCGCGTGAACGCCGAGGAGCGTTTCCTGAGTGCGCTCAAGGGCGAGACCGATCCCGAAGCCAAGCGCAAGATCATCGGCCGCCTGTTCATCGAAGTGTTCGAACAGGAGGCGCGAAAACTGCAGGACGCGCGCTTTCTCGCCCAGGGAACCATTTATCCCGACGTGATCGAGTCGGCCGGTGCCCGCACCGGCAAGGCCCACGTCATCAAGTCGCATCACAACGTCGGGGGCCTGCCGCCCGATCTGAAACTCAAACTGGTCGAGCCGCTGCGCGAGTTGTTCAAGGACGAAGTGCGACGCATTGGCGTCGAACTGGGCCTGCCCCATGACATGGTCTACCGGCACCCTTTCCCCGGTCCTGGTCTGGCGGTGCGCATCCTCGGTGAGGTCAAACACGAATACGCCGAACTGTTGCGCCGCGCGGACCACATCTTCATCGAGGAGCTGCGCCGTCACGACCTGTACGAGCGTACCAGTCAGGCCTTCGCAGTCTTCCTGCCGGTGCGTTCGGTCGGGGTCATGGGCGATGGGCGGCGCTACGATTATGTGGTCGCACTGCGCGCCGTGGAGACGATCGATTTCATGACGGCCCAATGGGCCCATCTGCCGTATGAGTTCCTCGACCTGGTCTCGCGTCGCATCGTCAATGAAATCGACGGCATCTCGCGCGTCGTCTACGACATCTCAGGGAAGCCGCCGGCGACGATCGAGTGGGAGTGATCCAGGCGTTGGCAACTGTCAGAACGCTGAAATAGCCTGCCGCCCGCTGGACGTAACATCGTTACAGGCGGGCAGATAGATCGCGCCCCCGGAGTTCCACGAATAGTACATGGCGCTCACGAGCAGGCCATGGCTGATGAACGGCCTCAGCGCGGCCCTGACGATGGCGATGAATTTGGCTCGCGATGCATCGCCTGGCGATTGCGGCGTGCAGCTCGCGTCCCTGGTCGGATAGCCGCCCCATTCAGTCAACCAGCAAGGCTTGTTTCCGGGGCCGCCACAAATCGACAGGGCAGCATTGATGTTGGCGGGTGTCGAATAATAGATGTGGATGCCATAGCCATCGACGCGATCGTCCAGGCCGTGCTGGCGAAGGAAATGGATGAAGTCGTCGGCCGGAAGGCCGTGCGCTACGCGATCTGCGGGCGAGTGTGCCGCCGGGTGGGGCCTTTCGGTGTTGTACACGGCCCCAGCAGTGATGATGGGCGTATCCCGTTCGACGTCCCTGGCAGCCGACAGGATCGCCAGATAAGCGGTGAAGCCGCGGGCGAGATTGGTTGCTTCGGGATCCGTCACGGGCTCATGGTTGGACCAGGTTTTCCAGGCTTTCTGGAGATCGCTGGAGCCCAGCACGCGCCCGTCTCCAGGCACATCGAAATCGCCGTTATAGGATGGTGAGTTGAGTTCGTTGCCAATTTCCAGGGCCGTCAGCTTCACGCCATCGTGGTGCAAGGTCGCCAGCAGGGGCGCCAGCCAAGTTTTGAAACCTTCCGGATCGGCGTCCGACAGACGTCCCACGCTCCAGGTGGTGAGCGGCGGTTTCGCGCGGCGGGCGTGTTGTGAAGCTGCGGCGTTGCCAGAGAGAGGATCGATGATGACGACCGCACCGATGCCGTGCTGATAGGCGGTAGTAAGAAAATGAGCCGACTTGTCGCTGAGCAGCGTCCGCACGGTTTTGACGCCGGCTTTTTGCAGCTGATCGACCACCGCGTCCTGCTGCGTCTCGCTCAAATTCTGAACGCCCACCACATTGACGCCAACGGTCATATCGGCCGCGTACGCGCCGCCTGCGCTCTGAAGACTGATAAGGAGGCACGTGGCTATCAACTTGACGATCGTTCGCATCGAGGCATCACTCTCCCGAGCATGAAGTAAGATGAATTCTGCCATCGAAGATGGCATCTCGGATGAGAAGCAAGTAGCAGGAGCAATTGGTTTATGGCCCGACCACGCAGAATGGCTGTCGATGGCGACAAGCAGCGAGAGCTGATCGTCGATGCCGCCGAGCGACTGTTGAAGGAAGAGGGTTACGCGTCGATCTCCGCGCGCCAGGTGATGAGCGCGGCGGGGCTCAAGGCGCAGCTGCTCTACTACTATTTCAAGACAATGGACGAGTTGATGCTCGCGGTCGTCGAGCGCGTCAATCAGCGTCGCTTCGAGCGTTTTCAGAAAGTTCTCGTCTCGGCGGATCCGCTTCAGGCCATCTGGGAGTTGAGCAGCGATCCGACCGGTGCGTTGCTGTCGGCGGAACTGATATCGCTCGCCGGTCATCACGAGTCGATCAGGCAGCACATCATCGAGACGGCCAAGGCATTTCGTAAGCTTCAGACCGAGACGTTGTCGCGATTGCTCGAGGGAACGGGCGTCGACGGATCGATCTATCCTGCGGCCGGTATCGTTCTGATCGCCTCGGCTGTCGCTCGAATCATCGGCAGCGAAGCATCGTTGGGTCTGACAGACGGGCACAAGCAGGCTCAGGCGATCATTCAGCGCTTGATCGAGCAAGCCAGCGCGGCGAAAAAGAAGAAGCGCAGGTGACATATCGCGCTGCATCGCAGCGCGGTACCAGTTCTTGACGTCGTTTGCTAAGAGGGTGTAAAACAAATCCTGCGATGGGGTGGTGAATCGTCGAAACCAGTCAGGAGGCCTAAATGTCAGCCGTTCTCAGCTCGAAATTCAGCGCGACCAACATGTCGAAGCACATCGGTGCCCGAATCGATGCCGACAGGGCGACCCTGCTCAGCGGCGAGAGCGCCTCCGACATCCGGGCACTGCTGGAGCAACGCGGCGTCCTGCTGTTCCCCGAGATCAATATGACCGACGAGGAGCAGATCGCTTTCACACACACGCTGGGCACGTTCGCGCACGAGGGCGGCGAGGATGGCGCGGGTAAGGACACGGTCTATCCGATCACGATGGACGCCTCGATCAATCCGAACGCCGACTATCTGAAAGGCGCGTTCTATTGGCACCTCGATGGCACGATGTCGGAGAAGCCGATCCTCGCGTCGATCATGAGCGGTCGCAGGCTATCTGCCACCGGTGGAGAGACGGAGTTCTGTAATACCTATGCGTCCTGGGATGCGTTGCCGGAGGATGAGAAGAAAGAATTCGAATCGCTCAAGGTCGTCCACGCCATGTGGCGCTCGCAGCTCTACTGGCGGCCGGAACCCAGCATCGAGGAATTCGAGCGCTGGCAGACCCGAGGCAAGAGCACGCTGCCGCTCGTCTGGAAGCACCGATCCGGCAGGCAATCGCTGGTATTGGGCGCCACGGCGCTGCAGGTGGTCGGCAAGGACATCATCGAGAGCGAGCGCATCCTGATACGCCTGCGAACCTGGGCCACTCAGCCGCAGTTTGTCTACCGGCATCATTGGAAAGTCGGTGACATGGTTATCTGGGATAACACAGGCACCATGCATCGCGCGTTGCCCTATGCGATGGACAGCGGCAGGCTCATGCATCGGACCAAGCTGCAGGGTGAAGAGTCCTTCGCGTGAGAGGAATTCCCCAGAGAGTGCGTCCATAGAAGTAGCAGTGAGCGCCGCACCTGTCAGCCAGGTGCGGCGTTGGCGATGACCAGCCGATAGCCTAGATCCAGTTCGCTACGACTCAGCAGTTGGCCGTGGCGCCGCAGCCAGGCGCCGTCCTCGAGGTCACGGCGCAAGCGCTCCAATTGACGGGAGATATCGCCAGTCTGGGAAAACGATGAGATCGCACCGCGAGCGTTCGCGTCGAGATACATCGCCGGGCGTCGCCAGTATCGCGCCATTTCCTTGAGGCCCGCATCGAGATTGGACCAGTGATGAGTAGTCAGAAAAGCGGTTGCCGCATCAAAGCTCGCGTCCGGGAATGGAATCGCTTCGGCGCTTGCCTGGATAGCCCTCGCCAATGAGGCAGGGCGCTGCGCGATCATCTTCCCGGAAGGGTCGATGGCAGCCATATGACGGCCGGGCACTTCATAAGATCCCGTCCCTGCACCGACGTTGATGATGTGCTGTGCGCCGGTCAGAGCCGTATCGATCAGCGCAGCGATCCGCGGGTCCGGCCTGCGATGCTTTGCATAGTTCAGACCGATAGCATCGTAGAGAGCATTCAAAGCGACCTCCAGAGAGCGCGTGTGACTTTAGACATCGGGGCGATAGTTTCCTTAACGAATGCTTAACGGGCACGAATTCGTTTTCAATCGCATAGGCATCGATAACGAATCATCGCGCATCTGTTGCGGAAGGTTGTAGGGCGCGGACTGCAAAATTCTTAAAATCAAGCCACTTTCAAGCACATACGGCTTGGCCGCGAACCGCACGTAGGTCTTGGGGAAGCGAGCTTTTCTGCTCGGCTTATGGGTGCCGCGCTCGCGGCCCGGAACAATGGCCCCATCGTCAATCAAGTGAAGTTGGGAGTAGCAGACATGATGGATGTAGCAGGAAACAGCACGCAGAAGAACACTCCGAAGATCGTCGTGGGCGTTGCCCTTGCAGTGGCTGCGGCCGTCGGCATCTCGGTTTTCTCCGTCAGCGCACATCGCGAACAGGTAGCGGCCCAGAATCACCCGGCGGTCGCCGCGAAACCGGCCGCGGATGCGTCGCCGAACTTCACCACACCGGACGCGCAGACGGCGGCCAACGCCGCGCCGAATGCTGCCGCACCGGGCGCTGCTCCTGCGGCACCCGATCAGACCGCGATGGCTGCAGCGCCGGCGCCGGCGGCAGCAGCGGTAGCGCCGACGCCGCCAGCCAGTAGTGTCGCAAGCAGCGCTGCGCCGTCCAACGCATCGTCGAGTGCGTCGTCGAGCGATGACTCTGCCAAGGCGTCGAAGCCGAAGGCCGAACATCATGTGGCGCGCAATCACCACAGCGACGATGCCACGACCACCGCTGACAAGCGTAGTGCGGCAGACAAGACACCGGCCGTCGCGGCTTCAGGGCCGGCCACCACGTCGGCTGCGAACACGTCTGCTTCGGACGCGAGCACGTCGGCAACAGCTTCGGTTCAGCCCGCTGACCGGTCGTCAGCTGCTGCGACCCCCACGAACGATGCGACCATGACAGCCTCGACCGCGCAGCCGGCGGCCTCGGATACCGAGATCACGGCACAGGTGAAGTCGGAAGTCGCGACGGCGGCGCCCAATAGCAATGTCGAAGTCCGCACGGCCAATGGCGACGTGGCACTGGCCGGCTCGGTGCCATCACAGGACGCTGCCGATCAGGCCAGGCAGGCAGCGCTTCGCGTCGCCGGCGTGAAGCATGTCGATGCCTCGGGGCTGAGCGTCAGTAACCAGTAAATCCCCCACTGCCGTAGACGTCGAAGTGAAGGCCGGCGGCGATGATTCGCCGCCGGCCTTCCAACGTCACTGGATCAGAGGGCCTCGAGGAATGCCACCAGGTCCGACTGCTGCTGCGGTGTCAGACCGATCTGGAAGCGTTGATTGTAGAACGTGACCACGGTGGCGAGGTCTTTCGCGGAGCCGTTGTGGAAATACGGCGCCCTGGCCGCGAGGCCACGCAGGATCGGTCCCTTGGTCTTGCCGATGTCGGTCCACTGACCCGAGATCATGGCCTTGCCAGGATCGGTCGTCTGGACAGCACTGCCGCTGGTCAGATTCTTCAGCGTGTAAACAGGCAGATTCGAGATGTCCAGCGCCGTGTTGGCGCGGCCGTCATTGTTGACCGGATGCGCGGCCGTGGTGCCGATGTTGATGGCCAGCGATGTCGAATGATTGCCGACGTTCGGATTGTTGTGGCACAGCGCGCAGCCGGTGGTGATGTCCTGCCCCGCGAGCGGATCGGCAGGGTTGTATAGCGGGTCCGAGGGCACGCTGTTGAGTCCAGGAACGTCATGGACGACGAACTTGGTGTTGTTGAATATCGCTTCGCCGCGACCGATCGCCTTCTGCGCCGGTCCCAATCGCAAGTATCCAGCGCTGCCAGGCTCCCAAGACGAGTAAATCGTGAACACGGTCGTGGTGAATGGAGGATTCAGGGGATCGTTGATACCGATGTAGAACGCTGGCGTTACGGTGTTCTGCATATAGTCGGAGCCGCCCTCTGCGCCGAACGTCAGCAGTGCCAGCCCGCCTGGCTGCAGATAGACCGCTTGCGCCGTGTAGAGCGAGTTTTCGAACGCTACGATATCCGTCTGCGCCTGGCTGCCGACGATCGATGCGCCCTGTGCGTGGCCGGTCGTCGCATCATCAGCCTGGTGGCCCAGGTCGAATAACAGGGCTGACGTATTCGTCTCCCCGATCTGGGTCGTGATCTTGTCGACCGTCTCGCGGCCATCCCACATCACTGCCGATAGCAGCAGCAGATTGGTTGAGGGCAGCGGGCGCCTGAACATGAACAGGTTGTTCTGATTGGCCGGTGAACCCGGCGGTATCGCGCAACCCTTGGGATTGGTCGTCGACGCCAACGCATAATTGGCACTGGCGGGGATCGCCAGCTCTATCCTGATCACTGCGTAGTTCAGGACCATCGATGAGTTCTTGTTGTTCGGCCGCTGTGCTGTTGTATCGGGCGGGCAATCGGAACCGTCGACAGGAGCGAACAGCGGATCGTCGTGCGCAAGCTGCCTGGCATGCGAAGGTGTGAAAGTCCAGGCGTCTTCCTGTACGTGACAGGTGCCGCAGGTGCGGCCGTTGGTGCCAAGATTTGCGAAGAAGCCGTTGGTCTTGCCGGTGCCGAACCGGTTGGCCGAGGAACTTTGCAGCACGCCGAACTGATCCAGCGTGATCGGCGGATTGCCGACGTTCGAGTTGCCGTCATTGCTCCCATTGCCGCCGGCCAGCACAGCAAGACTGACGGTCGACGAAAAGATGCCGGCTGCCAGCTTGCTGACAGCGGAATGTCGTGGTGCGCGGCGCATCCGGTCCGCGTCTTGATCTGCTTTCTGATTCATTGCAGTTCTGCTCTCCCTAGCTTATGTGAGACTTTCTTATGTCGATTGCACTCAATCGCATGTGGCTGCGACTCGCGCCGTCTCCCAGCGGCATTAAGTAAACGTGCAGACCCCGTCGACGATGCTCTGTTTGCTCGCCTGTTGAATTATCGCTGCATCATACACGTGCAACGCGAGCGCAGCCGTTGTGTACTCTGTGTGATCGTTCACAACTCACCACATCGATGAGGGCGGCCATTTGAGCAAGCGGCTGGCAGGCAGAACAGCATTGATCACGGGATCCTCGCGTGGCATCGGCGCCGCGATCGCGCAGTGCCTGTCAGCGCACGGTGCGCACGTCGTGTTGCATGGCCGCGAGCACTCGTCGCGACTCCAATCGGTATGCGAATCGATCAAACAGCAAGGCGGCGACGTGCGAATCGTGATCGGGGACCTGGAGACGGAGGAGGCGCCGATAAGAATCGTGCGAGAAGCGTATGCATTCGGCCAGTCGCTCGACATCCTGGTCTGTAACGCGGGCGGTGGGCGAGGTGGCCTGGCGGTCGAGCATGATGCCGCCTCGGTGAACCGGATCCTGGCGCTCAACCTTCGCGCCGTCATCCTGTCGGCGACCGAATATGCCCGGCTGACGCACAGTCCGCATGGCCGCGTCATCGTCATCTCATCGGGTAGTGCGACGCATCCCGCGAAGGGCGCGACGATCTATGCCGCTGCGAAGGCCGGTGCAGAAGCATTCGCGCGTTCGATCGCGCAGGAAGTCGGTGACCGGGGCATCACGGTGAATTCGATAGCCCCTGGCATGACGCAAAGCGATATGGTCGTCGACCCGCGATGGGCCGAAGGTGTCGGACGCTGGGCCGCACTACGGCGAATAGGGCAGCCGGAGGACATCGCCGACATCGCGCTGTTCCTGGCGTCCGATGAATCCCGCTGGCTGACCGGAGCCACGCTGCCCGCCAATGGCGGCTTGATCACCACCGCCGCCAACATCATCGCCAGAATGTCTGGCTAGCGCCACAACGCCTGCTGTCTATCGAGATCGTCGATACGTTCTACCATAGCGGCCGTTGCTGAAGCGCCGCACGCCGCTCGCGGATGAGGTGCTCGCGCTGCTCGGCGGTCACGCTGGGTGTGTCCTTCGGCAGATATCGACGCAGCTCTGCGATCCGAACCTTCTGCATCGATGGGAGGGGCTGCTCGTCGCAATCAAACCAGCGCCCCTGAATCATCCCGCGGGCGTAGCCGGCGGTGTCGAGCCAGTTGGGAACACCGGGATCCTGTGCCGAGATCACCGCACGCAGCACGCCGTCTCGATCCGCATCCGACTGCGCGTCATTCAGGCTGCTGTGATTGTTGTACCAGTCGGTGGTCTCATACAGTTCATTAGTCAGGATCAGCGAGCGGTAAAGACATTTCGGTGGCAGCTTCGATTCGAGGATGAGTGCCTCGTCCGGCTCCAGGTTGTAGGTACCCTCATAGTAGAATTGGCCGGTGAGCCCGCCGATCTTCGACATGTCGATCATCTTCAGCTGATTGACGTAGCCCTCGGCCCGCAGCTGCTCGAAGCGATCGACGAACAGCAGCGCGATGAACTCGATCGCCGCGGGCAGATGGCGCAGCCTCGACTCGAGATCACTGCCGGCGACGCGCGGGCGTGCCACGGGTTTGTCGATCCGTTCGACCGACAAGGTAGGCGGCTGCTCGTGCAGCCAGTCGGCGCTTACCATGCGCACCAGCAGCTTGTTGGTTTTCGCTTCGAGCTTCCACCAGGGCCCCTGATGTCCGGCGGGCAGGTGCCTGCTGAGAATGACATCGAAGCAGCCGTCCGAGTCGATCGGCAACGTGCTGAAATCGTGCGCGGTGCGCGGCGAGCCCGGCTCGCCGGGCTTGAAGTCGGTATCGCCGGGACTGGGCGGCGACTGCGAAGCGTTGAACATCCGCAAGGTACCGCGCCGGCCACGCAGTCGATAGGTGCCTTCGGGTGACATGCGCACGATGCGATAGGCCGTGTCAGCGTTGGGTTGGCCGACATTCAATATCTGGCCGATCTGCGGCATCGCGGTTGGATGATCCGGGTCGGCGCCAAGCGATCCCAGCGCGGAAGAGGTCAGTGCCTCAAGCGCAAGGCGACCCACTTCCTGCTGAATCTGCGGATTGCGGCGCTGTTCTTCCGGCAGCCGCGCCAGCATGCGCGCGGGCAGCGTACGAAGACTCTCGATGAGTTCATTCCACCCGGCAACGAGCGCCTGTGGATCGGTGGTCGAAGCGGACATTCTTCCCCCGGCAGGTATGTGGACGGCGGAGGTCATGATACCGTTGCATGACAACGACGCAGAAGAATATGGAGATAACATGCATAAGCGCTTCACGGACCGGGTAGTCGCCGTCACCGGCGCGGGTGGAGGCCTGGGGCGCGCATCGGCACTGGCGTTTGCGAAGGAAGGCGCGCAACTGGTACTGCTCGACATCGACGATGCGCTGATGCAGCAGACAGCAACGCTACTGCGCAGTGCCGGCACTACCTGTTCGACGCATCGTGTCGACCTCAGCGTCGAATCGGATATCAAACGCGTTGCGGCGGAAGTGTGCGCGAAGTATCCGAAGCTGCACGTTCTCTACAACAACGCGGGCCTTGCTTATGGCGAGATAGCGTACGGCTTCATCGATCTGAGCATGGAGAAATGGCTGCGATTCTTCGCGATCAACAGCGTGGCGCCACTGCTGCTGGCGCAGGCGCTGCGCCCATCTCTGGCGGCCGCCCATGGAGTGGTGCTCAATCAATCATCGATGGCGAGCAATATGCCTGGCACGGCCTATGGCATCACCAAGGCAACGCTGAACTCCATGACATTCGGTATGGCACACGCCTTCGCCAAAGACGGCATCCGTGTGAATGCGATCGAGCCAGGGATCATGGAGACACCGGCCAACCTTGCCGGACTTTCGGATGAAACCTATAAACGGGTGCAGGGCATGCAGTTGCTGAAGCTGCACGGCACCGCGGACGACATTGCCAATCTCGCCCTGTTCCTCGCGTCCGACGACGCGCGCTTCATCAACTGCGAAATCGTCAGCTGTGATGCCGGCAATGGTCTGCGCGGCTGGCGCCACTGAAGCGTCGGGGCGTGCCTGCTGATGGGCATGACCGAACGTGCAACACCACTATATGGCGCGATCGAGGCCGGTGGCACGAAGTTCGAGTGTGCAATCGCGCGAGGTGCGGACGAGATCGTAGCTCGTACGCGGATTGCAACCACCGATCCGCGCGCGACCTTCGATGCAGTGCTGCAATTCTTTGCCGGGCATGAAGCGCAGGGGCCGATCGAAAGCTTTGGCATAGCCTCGTTCGGACCGTTGGATCTCGACCCGCGATCGCCGGCCTTCGGCCGTCTGCTGGCGACGCCCAAGCCGGGCTGGCGTGATGTCGATATGGTCGGCGCGCTTCGCTCCCGTTTCACGCAACCCATCGCGATCGATACCGACGTCAATGCAGCGGCGCTGGCGGAATCGTTGCAGGGCGCGAATCGGACGCTGCAGTCACTGGTCTATGTGACGGTGGGAACGGGCATCGGCGGCGGCGCCATCAACGGCGGGGAGCTGCGGCAGGGATTGTGGCACCCGGAGATGGGGCATATCGGTGTGCGGCGACACGCGCAGGATCAATCGTTTGCCGGCGTCTGCCCGTTTCATGGCGACTGTCTCGAGGGGCTTGCCAACGGACCTGCGATCCTCGCGCGCTGGGGCCGGCCGATGAGCGAGCTGCTCACGAACGAGCTCGCTTGCGACATCATCGGCGGCTACCTTGCACAGCTGGCGGCAAACCTGGTGCTGCTGATCGCCCCTGAGCGCATCGTCTTCGGCGGCGGTGTGATGTCCGGAGGCGCCCTGTTACCGACTGTCCGGCGGAGCCTTACGGCGCAGCTGGCCGGGTATATCGTTCATCCGCGACTCGAAGGCGACCTTGCGCAGTTCATCGTGGAGCCAGTGCTGGGTGAACGCGCAGGCCTTACCGGTGCGATCGTGCTGGCGATGCGGGCCGGGAGTCACGGGGGCAGGCGCGATATCCATGCCGGCTGACGTCGATTTCATGCGTGTCGCACTCGAGCAGGCAGGCGCTGCGGCCGCGGCCGGCGAGGTGCCGGTCGGTGCGGTGCTGGTATCAGGTGGGACGGTGATCGCGACCGGCTCGAACCGTCCCGTTGCGGCGCACGATCCCACCGCGCACGCCGAGATCGAAGCGCTGCGCGCCGGAGGCAGGGCGCTGAAAAGTTACCGGCTTACCGATACGACGCTCTATGTGACCCTCGAGCCGTGCCCGATGTGCGCCGCGGCGCTGGTGCATGCGCGGGTGCGGCGTGTGGTATTCGGGGCGTTCGATCCGCGCGCTGGCGGGGCCGGCAGCGTGGTCGACATCTTCAGGCTGCCGGGCCTGAATCATCGCGTGGATGTGTTCGGGGGCGTACTCGAGGAGGACTGCGGCGCATTGCTGCAGCAGTTCTTCATCAGCCGTCGCGGCTGAGAGCCGACGGTCTCAGTTGAAGGAATCGGCGTCGGCCACCGGCGTCAGTCCGTGCGCGAGTGCGACCGGATTCGGCGCAGTGCTCTCGCCGCCGCCCCATTCGAGCACGGACAGGTATTGTCGCACCTGATCGACGAAACGCGCTGGCTCCCAGCCACGCGCATAGCCGCGTTTGAGGCGCGTGAACCAGGTTTCCTCCGCCAGTAGCGGCAGCTGATCGTGGACATCGACCCAGCTGTCCGGATTCTTGCCGCGGATCTGCGCCAGCACGCGGGCATCCTCGACATGTCCATAACCGGCGTTGTAGGCCGCCAGCGCAAACCAGGTCCGTTCCGGCTCCGGAATGCGTTTCGGAATCGTGGCGAAAGCCTGTGCGAGATACTTCGCACCGCCGAGAATGTTCTGCCGTTGATCGCCGCGATCGGTGACACCGACGGTCGTGGCGGCGTCATTGGTAAGCATCATGATGCCGCGTGCGCCATCACCCGAGGCGGCCTGCGCCTGCCAGTGCGACTCCTGGTAGCCAACCGCCGCGAGCAGACGCCAGTCGATACCGGTGACGGCGGCGGCTTCTTCGAACATCTGCCGCAGCTGCGGCAGGCGCGCGACAATATCGGCGCGGAACTGGCGCGCATCGGTGTAGTCGAACTCGCCGGAGTCCGCGCTCGACTGCTGCGCCAGACGGGCTACCTGGCCCGATTGGACCGCACCGGCCAGAAACTGGTTTGCCTGCAGCACCAGGTCGCTTGCGCCCGGCCGGATCACCCAGCGCAGCGGCCGCGCCACGGGCAGACGGAAGGCGATGCTGGCTTCCGGATAGAGGTGCTGCGCGAATTCGAATTCAGCCGCATCCATCACCGCGTAGTCCGCATCGCCATCGGTCACGAGGCTGAGCGGTGTGCTGCCGCCCTCGGGGATTTCTTTCCAGTTCAGATCGGGATGGCCGTCATCGCGCAGCGTGCGCAGCATGCCGGCCTGTGGACTGCCAGCCAGAACCACGATCTGCGCGTTCGCAAGCCCGGCAAGATCGCGGGCGCGGGTCTTACCGCGCCCCTGCACGACTACCTGCGGCAGGTCCTGATAGCTGTCGGTGGCCTCGCCGAGGCCGAGCCATCGAGCATCGACGCTGATCTGGGCGGCGGCCATGTCGGCGCGGCCATGTCGCAGCGCTGCCCGAATGGCAGCGGTATCGCCGACGCCCTGAACGGTCAGTCTGACGCCCAGCTGCTGCGCAAAAGCGCTCGCCAGCTGATACTCGAAGCCCTGTGGGCCGTGGGCGCCCTGGTAGTAGCTCGTCGGCGCGTTCAGCATGACCACGCGCAATTCGCCGCGCGAACGGACCTGCTCGAGGGCGGACTGCCTGGGCGCGCAACTGGCGAGCACCAGCGTCATGGCGGCAGCCGCGCCGACGCAGCGGGCAAACCGCCGGCGCTCGACCGGGCGGCGCTGGACTACAAGTTGTCGTCTCACGGCGTTCATCGTGGGCTAGAATACCAGCCCTCCCAGGGAGAGGTACCGAAGCGGTCATAACGGCGCCGACTCGAAATCGGATGGTCGGGTAATACCGGCACGTGGGTTCGAATCCCACCCTCTCCGCCAATTTTCCTGCACCAGTTCACAGTCGCGCTAGCGTATCTGTGCGCTGTAGTGCCCCGGTGGCGTAGCCGTTACACTAACTTATTGAAAGGACGTTAGACGGGAGCCGGTGCATGCTCCAGAACGACGGCGGCGACGCGCTCGTTCACGCAGATGATTCCGCGGCGCTGAGCCGACGCGGACTGCTCATCGAGACGGTCGCCACCAGCGTCGCGGATGTTCTGAACGCGAAATCGGCCACCACGGTGCTGCCGGAGGTGCTGACGCGCGTGGCCCGCGTGGTTCGCATCGATCGGCTGCTCGTGGTCGAGAGCGATCGCAGCGCCGGAGCGCGTTCTTCGCTGTTCTTCACCTGGGCCGCCGCGGCTTCGGGGCTGCCCGATGCCGCCGCCGAGCAGTCGCGCGGCGCGGATGAGCTATCGGCTCTGCAGGACTGGCTCGCGCCATTGGCGTCGGGGCAGCCGGTCGTGACTGCACGACGGACCGCGCCAGCGGCCGTCCGCGAGCACTTGCAGAGCATGGACGTCGTCACTTCCCTGATGGTGCCCGTCATGGTCGACGGACGGCCCTGGGGACGAATCGTCCTGGAAGATTGCACCAGCGAACACGACTGGGTCTCTGACGACATCAAGGTCATGACCACGCTGGCCGAGACGATCGGTGCGGCGATCACCCGAGAGCGTTTTTCGGCTCAGGTCCAGCAGCGCGAGCGCCTGCTCCACGCCGTCAATCAAAGCACCACCGAAATCGCCACGGCCAAGGATCTGCATGCCGCGGTGAAGCATGCTTTGCGGATCACTGCCACCGCCATCGGTGCCGACCGGGTGCTGGTGCTGGAAGTGCATCGCTCCGTCGCATCCGGCAGGGAAACGCATCTGTTGCGCAACTTCTGGCACGCCCGGAACGTCCCGCTGGGCCTGCAGCAGATCGTGGCCAATACGTCGGCGGAGCCGAGGCCTGACGTGCTGGCGTGGCTGGCGCCGCTGCGTGACGGCAAGGCCGTCAGTGGCAGCCGTTCCACCGCACAGAATGGTTCCCGGGAGGTATTCGAGACCTTCAACAGTCTGTCGGTGCTGCTGGTCCCGATCATGGTCAACGCGCGCTACTGGGGCCATCTGTCGATCGAGTCGTGCAGCCAGGAGCGCGACTGGAACAGCGCCGAGGTCGATGCCCTGCGCACACTGGCCGACCTCATCGGGACCCTGATCACGCAGCAGCGGCACCGGGAGGAGATTGCCACGGCGAATACCATCATCCAGAGCAGCCCTACGATCCTTTATCGCCTCAACGGCGATGCGGCGCTGCCAATGACCTATATCTCTCAGAACATCGGCCAGCTTGGTCACAATCCGGTGGAACTGCTGGCGGACCCGCGGTGTTACCGGCAGATGATCCATCCGGATGATCGCGCCGGGCTGCAGGCCGCGATGGAATCCCTGCTGCAGCCGGATGCCAAACCTGGCGTCATCGAGCTGCGCATGCTCAACAAGTCGGGCGGGGTGCGCTGGTTCGAGAACCGATTCCGGCCGGTACGGGACGAGAGCGGGCAGGTGGAGATCGAAGGCATCCTGACCGATATCACCGAGCGCAAGCACTCGGAGGAGCGCATCGCGCTGCTGGCACGCACCGATACCCTGACCGGGGCGGCCAATCGGCTGATCTTCGGTGACCGGCTGCGCCAGTCATTCGCGGCCGCGCAGCGCGGGGCACACCCGTTCGCGGTGCTCTACCTGGATCTCGACCGATTCAAGGAAGTCAACGATACCCTCGGTCATCACGCCGGTGACCTGCTGCTGCAGCAGGTGGCGCAGCGGCTGAAGGCCACGACGCGCAAGATCGATGTGGTCGCGCGGCTGGGCGGTGACGAGTTCGCGATTATACAGTCCGAGGTTTCCGACTCCTCGGCCGCCGGCCGGCTGGGCGAGAAACTGATAGAGATCGTCTCGGCTCCGTACGTCATCGACGGCAACGAACTGCGCATCGGCACCAGTATCGGTATCGCATTGTGGGACCGGGAGACACCGGAACCGGACAGCCTGCTCGCGCAGGCCGACCAGGCGCTCTACCGCGCCAAGCACTCGGGCCGCGGCCAGTACCGCTTCTTTTCCGAGGAAATCGATCATGAGACGCGCGAGCATCTGGCGCTCGCCGAAGATCTGCGGGCGGCGCTCGGTCGGGACGAACTCGAGATCTGCTATCAGCCGCAGGTCGAACTGGTTTCCGGTCGCATCATGGGCATGGAGGCATTGCTGCGCTGGCATCATCCGACGCGCGGTCTGCTGCTGCCCGAGGACTTCCTGCCGATCGCGGAGAAGTTCGGCATCATGCAGCAGCTCGGACGCTGGACGCTGGATGGTGCCTGCAAGCAGATGTCGCTGTGGCGCCAGCAGCAGATGTCGGTGCCGGTCGTGGCGGTGAACGTGTCGCTGGCGCAGATCAAGATGGGCACCGAGTTCGTGCGCGACGTCAACGAGAGTCTGGAGCGCTGGCGGCTGCAGCCATCCGATCTCGAACTCGATGTGACCGAACACGTGCTCGCGCGCACGACGTTGTCGCAGAGCGATGTGCTGGTGGAGCTGCGCCGGCTCGGTGTCGGCATCGCGATCGACAACTTCGGTGCGAAGTATTCAACGCTCGATTACCTGAGAACCTATCACGTCAGTCGCTTGAAGATCGCCCGGGGCATGGTGGCCGCGGCCGACGCTCAGGCCGGTGGCAGCGCGATGATCCGCGCGATCCTGAGCCTGGCCGCGGAACTGGGACTGGACGTGGTTGCAGAAGGAGTCGAGACCGAAAACCAGCGCGACCTGCTGGTCGCGGCCAGTGCTCGCGCGCAGGGGCAGGGGTTCTACTACAGCCATCCGGTGACGGCGCACGAATCCATGCAGATGCTGCGCGCGGGCGTGGTAACGCCGGAGAAAAGCGGGGGCCCCCCTTAGGAACACGGACCGGGGCGATAAATGCGCGTCGCGTGCTTGCGCTCAGGTGTTGCCGCTGTTGCTCGAGTAGGAAGCAACGAACGCGCGCGCGAAGCTCTCGGCGAACAGGTGCGGCAGGGTACCGGGCGCTGCCTCGGTAAGACTGCGGAAGCGGGCGGCCATGGCTTTGGCGCTGCCCTCGGAGCCCTGCACCAGCGCATGCGGCTCGAGCCGTGCGATGAACTCGGACAATGCACCCAGCAACGCCGCAATCGTCGCGGCATCGTGCCGGCGGGCGCCGCTGAGCGTTTCACGTACCCACTGGACCGCGTCCAGTTCGTGACGGTCGTGTCCGAGCAGCAGGCGCAGCAGCAGGTCCTCGACCGGCAGCCCGGTCAGCGCGATGTGCTGCAGATCCTCCTTGCCAGCGTCGATGTGGAGCTGCTCGCGCGCTTCCCGCTGCAGCAGCGTCAAACCCTTGAGGCCCAGCAGCGCTTCGCGCAGCAGCACGCCCGCCAGGTAGAGCACCCGGGGTGGCGAATCCGCCGTCATCCCCTTGGGATCGATGCCGGCGCCGCGGCAGAACGCGTCGATCGCGCCGAGATGTTCGACCGCCCGGTCGGTTACCCGCTTCTGCCGGGGAATAGAGGCGGTGGCGGTCGGCGGAATCGAGCGCTGGCCACTGTCGAACGCCAGGATCGCCGGGTCTTCGACCAGGGAACGCCCGCTGCCATTGATCGCGGAAGCGGCGGTGGTCGTGGCTCCGGACGCGACTGGAGAGCCCATCTCACCGGCGCTGAGCAGATCCTGCAGCTGCAGCGATGCGCCGATATCCGGGCGGGTGCGGTCGGTATTGGTCAGCGGCTGCGTCATCAGGGGGATGATCGCGCTGGCTTCAGGCGCCTCCATCGCTCCGGTGCCCTCGATGTCGATGGTCACGGAGATCTGATAACTGCCGAAGCGCAGGATGTCCCCGTGTCGCAGGGCATAGCTGCTGCGTCGGCCGATCGGGGTGGCCGCATCGTTGACGTACACGCCGTTGGTGCTGGTGTCGAGCATCAGATAGGCGCCGTCACGGAACTGGATACGCGCATGGTGGGCCGACAGCCAGCGCTCCGGGTCCGGTAGTATCCAGTCGTTGTCGTTGGCGCGGCCGATCCGCCCGCCGCCGACTCCGAACACAATGGAGCTCTGCGAGCCGAGCTCCTCGCGCTGCGCGGTCAGGACAGTGAGCTTCAAGGCCATCGTTTAAAACCGATAGTACATATAATAGGGGCCGAGCGTCCCCAGGCCCCCTTTATTTCAGGCAACCATGGCATCGAACCACATCTACAAGATTATCTTCGTGAACCAGGGCAAGGTTTATGAGATTTACGCCCGCAAGGTCAGTCACGGCAGTTTGTTCGGTTTCGTGGAGGTGGAGGAACTCGTTTTCGGTACGCGCTCGAGCGTCGTACTCGATCCCGGCGAGGAGCGGATCAAGTCCGAGTTCGAGGGCGTCAAACGCAGCTACCTGCCGCTGCAGGCGGTGCTGCGGATCGACGAGGTGCGCAAGCAGGGCGTCAGCAAGATTTCCGACCTCGAGGGCGGTTCCAACGTCACTCCCTTTCCCGGTGCACTGATGCCTTCGGCCCACGATCGGGGACCGAAGAAGACCTGATGCTCGAACTGCCAGGATCACAAACACTCTCATCCTTTCGCCTGGCCGGACTGCTCGCGCGCCTGCAGGCCTGTGAGCGCGCAGTCCGCTGCGTGCAGGCGCAGTACCGTCATTTCGTCGATACCGACGGACTGACACCGCAACAGCAGAAACGCCTGAGCGAGTTGCTCGATGACGGTGGACCCGTTGCCGACGTCGCCCGGTCGGATGGTGTGCTGGCGAGCTTTCTGGTGGTACCGCGGCCCGGCACGATTTCTCCATGGTCCAGCAAGGCGACCGATATCGCCCGCGTGTGCGGTCTTGCCGCAGTGCGGCGGATCGAACGGGGGGTGCTGTACAGCGTGGGGCTGGAACGGCCCGTGACAGTTGCCGCGCGGCGTGCACTCGCGGTGCTCCTGCACGATCGGATGACCGAGGCCGTGATCGAGGAGGGCGACGTCGCCGCGGCGTTGTTCGCCGCGCACGATCCCCGTCCGCTGCAACGCATAGCACTCACCGGCGGGCGCGACGCGCTGACGGCGGCCGATCGCCAGCTGGGGCTTGCGCTGTCGGCGGACGAGATCGACTACCTGCTCGAGACCTTCAGGCGACTGGGTCGCGATCCGACCGACGTCGAACTGATGATGTTCGCCCAGGCCAACTCGGAGCACTGCCGGCACAAAATCTTCAACGCGGATTTCGTCATCGATGGTATCGAGCAGCCGAAGTCGCTGTTCGCGATGATCCGCAACACTCACACGCTGGCCGGCGCGGGGGTGCTGTCGGCCTATCGTGACAATGCGGCGGTGATCGAAGGGTCGGTGGCGACGCGCTGGTTTGCCGATGCCGCCAGCGGTATCTATCGCGGTCACGACGAGCCGATCGATATCGCCATCAAGGTCGAGACCCACAATCATCCGACCGCGATTGCACCGTTTCCCGGTGCAGCGACCGGGGCTGGAGGCGAGATCCGCGACGAGGGCGCGACCGGTGTCGGCGCCAAGCCAAAAGCGGGGTTGACCGGGTTTTCGGTTTCGCATCTGCGCATCCCGGGATTCGAACAACCCTGGGAGCACAGCATCGGCCGTCCGCAGCGGATCGCATCGGCACTGGACATCATGCTCGAGGGTCCCATCGGCGCCGCATCGTTCAACAACGAATTCGGACGGCCGGCGATCTGCGGCTACTTCCGCACGCTCGAGTGCGCCATGCCGGGTGACTCGCCGGGGCGCACGCGCGGTTATCACAAGCCGATCATGCTGGCAGGCGGTCTCGGCAACGTGCGCCGTTCGCATGTCGACAAAGGCGAGGTATCGGTTGGCGCGAGCCTGGTGGTGCTCGGCGGACCCGCGATGCTGATCGGACTGGGTGGGGGCGCGGCCTCCTCGCTCGGCTCGGGAGCGTCACAAGAGGATCTGGATTTCGCGTCGGTGCAGCGTGGCAACGCCGAGATCGAACGCCGCGCGCAGGAGGTCATCGATCGGTGCTGGCAGCTCGGCGGCGCGAACCCGATCGAGCTGATCCACGATGTGGGTGCGGGTGGACTGTCGAACGCGGTGCCCGAGGCCGTGGCGCACAGCCATCGTGGCGCACGCGTGCAACTGCGATGCATTCCGAGCGCCGAGCCGGGCATGTCGCCGATGGAGATCTGGTGCAACGAAGCCCAGGAGCGCTATGTCCTGGCGCTGAAGCCCGACAGCCTGGCGCGGTTCGACGCGATAGCGGTCCGCGAACGCTGTCCTTATGCCGTGATCGGACAGATCACCGACGATGGCGTGCTGATCGTTCACGACAGCCTCTTCAACAACGACGTCGTGCACATGCCGCTCGATGCGTTGCTCGGCAAGCCACCGCGGATGCGTCGCGATGTTCGCAGCTTCGCGCGATCGGCCCGCGCTTCGGCCTGTGATGCGCTCGACCTGCGTGAGGCCACCTATCGGGTGTTGCGCTTCCCCGCCGTTGCCGACAAGACCTTCCTGATCACGATCGGCGATCGCACCGTTGGCGGTCTCATCAGTCGGGACCAGATGGTAGGTCGTTGGCAGGTGCCGGTCGCCGATGTCGGCGTGACGCTATCGGACTATCACCATCACGTCGGCGAGGCGATGGCGCTCGGCGAGCGCACGCCGAGCGCGCTGCTGGATGCGCCGGCGTCGGCGCGCCTCGCGGTCAGCGAGGCGTTGACCAATATCCTGGCGGCGGATGTCGGCGCGTTGAGCGACGTGCGCCTGTCCGCCAACTGGATGGCTGCCTGCGGCGAGCCGGGTGAGGACGCTGCGCTCTACGCAGCGGTGCGAACGGTCGGCGAAGAATTCTGTCCTGCGCTCGGTATCGCGATACCGGTCGGCAAGGACTCCCTGTCGATGAAGACGGTCTGGCGCGAAGGCGATCAACCACGCTCGGTGGTGGCACCGGTATCGCTGATCATATCGGCATTCTCTCCGGTGAGGGATGTGCGCCGTACCCTGACGCCGGCGCTGCAAATGCACGCGAGCGCCAGCGTGTTGCTGCTGGTCGATCTTTCGCGGGGCCGCGACAGGCTCGGCATGAGCGCACTCGCGCAGGTCTTCGGGCTCGACGGCGGTCCCAGCGCGGACATGGACGAGGTCGAGCTGCTGCGATCGTTCGCCGCGGCGATGATCGAACTCAGGCCTGCTGGCCACGTGATCGCCTATCACGATCGGTCCGATGGCGGCCTGATCGCGACGGTACTCGAAATGGCCTTTGCGGGTCACTGCGGACTCGACCTGCGTCTGCCGGCGGATCACCGGTCGTCCGGCTCATCGACTATTGCGCGTCTGTTCAGCGAAGAGCCGGGTGCCGTGCTCCAGGTCCGCGCGGCAGATCTGGAAGCGGTGACGGCCTGCTTCGAGCGCCACGGGCTGCGGCAATGCCTCAGTACGATCGGACAGCCGGTGAGCTCGATGCGGATACGTATCGAATGTGGATCGGCGGTACTGGATGAGGCCTGGGGCGATCTCAAGCGCGCGTGGTCGGAGACTTCCTATCGTATGCGAACGCTGCGTGATGACCCGCAGTGCGCGAAGGAGGAGTGGGATTCGGCGGCCGACGAGTCGGATCCCGGTCTCTCGCAACGGCTCACGTTCGATCCGCAGCAGGACGTTGCCGCAGCCATGATTGCCGCGGGTGCCCGTCCACGCGTGGCGGTGCTGCGCGAGCAGGGCGTCAACAGCCAGGTCGAGATGGCAGCGGCGCTCGACCGCGCCGGCTTCGAGACACACGACGTCCACATGTCCGACCTGCTCGCCGGCCGGACGACGCTCGAATCGTTCAAGGGATTGATCGGCTGCGGCGGTTTTTCCTATGGCGACGTGCTCGGGGCGGGCGGCGGCTGGGCGCGATCGATCCTGTTCCACGATGCAACGCGGCAGCAATTCAAACGCTACTTCGAGCGCTCCGATACGTTCTCACTGGGTGTCTGTAACGGCTGCCAGATGTTCGCGGTGCTGAAGGAGCTGATTCCCGGCGCCGCGCACTGGCCGCGATTCCTGCGCAATCGCAGCGAGCAGTTCGAAGCACGATTGAGTCTGGTCGAAATCGATGCATCGCCGTCGATACTACTGGCGGGGATGGCGGGCTCACGTCTGCCGGTGGCGGTTTCGCACGGCGAGGGACGTCCGCAGTTTGGCCACGTCGATGATCTCAAAGCCTGCGTCGACCACAAGCTGGTGGCGCTGCGCTATATCGACCATCGCGGTGCGACTGCTCAGCGCTATCCCGCCAACCCGAACGGCGCGGTGCAGGGAATCGCTGCGCTGACGACGCCGGACGGGCGCGTGACGATCACGATGCCGCATCCGGAGCGCGTCTATCGCACCGTTCAGAACTCCTGGCATCCGCACGAGGCGGGCGAGGACTCGGGCTGGATGCGCATATTCCGCAATGCCCGCGTGTGGCTGGGCTAGCGCGCGAACAAGGTAGCGCCGGTCAGCCGGTCAGCCGTCGGTACTTGATGCGATGAGGCTGCGAGGCGTCTTCGCCGCGCCGCCGCTTCAGGTCCTCGACGTAGTCCTGATAGTTGCCTTCGAACCAGATCACTTCCGAGTTGCCCTCGAACGCCAGGATATGGGTGGCGATGCGATCGAGGAACCAGCGATCGTGCGAGATGACCACCGCGCATCCGGGAAAATTGAGCAGCGCATCTTCCAGTGCGCGCAGCGTTTCGATATCCAGGTCGTTGGTCGGCTCGTCCAGCAGCAATACATTACCGCCCGAGCGCAGCACCTTCGCCAGGTGCACGCGGTTACGCTCGCCGCCCGACAACTCGCCGATCAGCTGCTGTTGTTGTGCGCCTTTGAAATTGAAGCGGCCGACATAGCTGCGCGACGGGGTCTCGTAGTTGTCGACCTTGATGATGTCCTGACCGCCTGAGATCTCGGTAAAAACGGTCTTCTTGTCATCGAGCGAATGACGCGACTGATCCACGTAGGCGAGCTTCACGCTCGCGCCGACCTTGATCTGGCCCGCATCCGGTTTCTCGGCGCCCGTCAGCATTCTAAAAAGCGTCGTCTTGCCGGCGCCGTTCGGGCCGATGATGCCGACGATGCCGCCGCGAGGCAGGCTGAACTGCAGATTGTCGATCAGCAGGCGCTCGCCGAAGCTCTTGCGCAATCCTGCGATTTCGATCACCTGTTCACCCAGCCGCGGACCGGGCGGGATATAGATTTCGTTGGTCTCGTTGCGCTCCTGGAATTCGCGGCTGGAGAGTTCCTCGAAGCGCGCCAGGCGCGCCTTGCTCTTCGCCTGTCGCGCCTTCGGGTTGGTGCGTACCCATTCCAGCTCGCGCGCCAGCGTCTTGCGCAACGCTTCCTGCTCGCGTTGTTCGAGCTCCAGCCGTTTCTCCTTCTGGTCGAGCCAGGAAGAATAGTTGCCCTGCCAGGGAATGCCGTGACCGCGATCGAGTTCGAGGATCCACTTGGCAACGTTGTCGAGGAAGTATCGGTCGTGCGTGACGGCGACCACCGTGCTCGGATACTCCTCGAGATAGCGCTCGAGCCAGGCGACCGACTCGGCGTCCAGGTGATTGGTCGGCTCGTCGAGCAGCAGCATATCGGGCTGCGACAGCAACAGGCGGCAGAGCGCGACGCGGCGCTTCTCGCCTCCGGAGAGCTGTGAGATGGTCGATTCCCAGGGTGGCAGCCGCAGTGCGTCGGCCGCTATTTCCAGCTTGCGCTCCATTTCCCAGCCGCCGGCCGCGTCGATTGCGTCCTGCAGCTTGGCCTGCTCTTCGAGCAGCTTGTTCATCTCATCGTCTTCGAGTGGCTCTGCAAAGCGCTCGCTGATCTCGTTGAAGCGCGTGAGCAGGTCGAAAGTCCCACCGACGCCTTCCATGACCACGCGGCGCACATCCTTGTCCGGATCGAGTTCCGGCTCCTGCGGCAGGTAACCGACCCTGATGCCCGGCTGCGGCCGCGCTTCGCCATCGATCACCTGATCGATCCCGGCCATGATTTTCAGCAGCGTCGACTTGCCGGAACCGTTGAGACCCAGCACACCGATCTTTGCCCCGGGAAAGAATGACAGATTGATGTCGCGCAGGATCGTGCGCTTGGGCGGCACGACCTTGGAGACCCGATTCATCGTGTAAATGTATTGCGCCATGGGGCCATTATCGGTGAACGTGCCGGGGTGTGCTATCGTCGGAGCCCTGCAGTGTCGCAGGCCCAAAGTCGAAACGAAGTATTTGGACCCCCGAGGCTCTGAGGTCGCCGTGGTTCTAGGCGAGCGCCTTGCGCGCTACGGCTTCGGCCAGGGTCATCCGTTCGGTCCCGATCGCCACGCCGCATTCGTTCGCGAGTTCGAGCAGCGCGGCCTGTCCCGGCAGGTGGTGACACTCGAGCCACGCGATGCCACCAGCGCCGAACTGCAGCTTTTCCACACGCCCGACTATGTGCACTTCGTCATGGAGCGCTCGCAATCGGGCACCGGATTTCTGGACGGTGGCGATACGCCGGCATACCGAGGCGTCTTCGATGCGGCGTCGTGCGTCGTCGGCTCCACGCTGACCGTGACCGACTGGATCATGCGCGGTACGCGCCGGCGCGGGTTCGTGCCGATCGGTGGCCTGCACCATGCCGGACGGGATCGTGCGGCTGGATTTTGTGTGTTCAACGACTGCGGAGTCGTCATCGAGCACTTGCGCCGTACCTATGGAATGGCGCGGATCGCCTATATCGACATCGACGCTCATCATGGCGACGGTGTGTTCTACAGCTTCGAGAACGATGCGGACGTCGTCATCGCCGATCTGCACGAGAGCGGCGAGACGCTCTACCCGGGTACCGGATCCAGCGAGGAGACCGGACAGGGTGAGGCACGCGGCACCAAACTGAACGTGCCGCTCGCAGCGGGCAGCGGTGAGGCCGAGTTCGCGCAGGTCTGGCCGTCGATGCTCACGCACGTCGAGCAGTTCAAGCCGGCTTTCATCATCCTTCAGTGCGGCGCGGACAGCATCGGCGGCGATCCGATCACGCACCTGAACCTCTCACCCGCCTGCCATGCTCGCGCCGCGCGCGAGCTGTGCGTGCTGGCGGACCGGCTGGGGCACGGGCGGGTACTGGCCCTAGGGGGCGGGGGATACGACCGCGGCAATCTGGCGCGTGCCTGGAGTGCAGTGGTGGAAGCGCTGATCGCCGCCTGAGATCGGGTACAATCTGGCGCCTTTTCGAACGCTCCTGCTTTGGACAGGAAAGGCTCGCCGCTATGTTTTCCGCTGGAATGAATATTGCCGATTTCGACCCTGAGTTGCAGCGCGCCCTGGAGGGCGAGCGGCAGCGGCAGGAAGATCACATCGAACTGATCGCGTCGGAGAACTACGCCAGCCCGCGCGTGCTCGAGGCCCAGGGTACGGTTCTGACGAACAAATATGCGGAAGGCTATCCAGGCAAGCGCTACTACGGCGGTTGCGAGTTCGTCGACGTCGCCGAGCAGCTCGCGATCGACCGCGCCCGCAAGCTCTTCGGAGCCGATTATGTGAACGTGCAGCCGCACTCGGGCTCGCAGGCCAATGCAGCCGTCTACTTCGCACTGCTGGCACCGGGCGACACGATCCTGGGTATGAGCCTGGATCACGGCGGCCACCTGACGCACGGCGCCAAGGTCAATTTTTCCGGCAAGCTGTTCCGCTCGGTGCAGTACGGCGTACATCCCGAAACCGGACTGATGAACTACGAGCAGATCGAGCAACTGGCGCAGGAACACCGGCCGAAAATGCTGGTGGCGGGTTTCTCGGCCTATTCGCGCGTGATCGACTGGGCGCGCCTGCGCCGGATCGCCGATTCGGTCGGCGCCCTGCTGTTCGTCGACATGGCGCACGTCGCAGGCCTGGTCGCCGCGGGCGAGTACCCGACGCCGTTGCCGCATGCCGACGTCGTCACCACCACGACGCACAAGACACTGCGCGGGCCGCGCGGTGGACTGATCCTGGCGCGCGCGAACGAGACCATCACCAAGAAGCTCAACTCGATGGTGTTTCCCGGAACGCAGGGCGGGCCGCTGATGCACGTGATCGCCGCCAAGGCGGTGGCCCTGCTCGAGGCCCTGCAGCCGCAGTTCAAGGAATATCAGCACCAGGTCGTGGTCAACGCCCGGGCGATGGCCGCGGCGCTGGTCGAGCGCGGGTTCAACATCGTTTCCGGCGGCACCGACAATCATCTGTTCCTGCTCAGTCTCGTCGGCCGCGACATCACCGGCAAGGAGGCCGACGCGGCGCTCGGTCAGGCGCATATCACGGTCAACAAGAACGCCGTGCCGAACGATCCGCGGCCGCCGACCATCACCAGCGGTCTGCGACTCGGTACGCCTGCCGGTACGACGCGCGGCTTTTGCGAGGCCGAGTTCAAACAGATTGCCGGCTGGATCGCCGACATCATCGACGCCTCGGGATCGCAGGCCGCGATCGAGCGCACGCGCGGGCAGGTAGCCGAGCTGTGCAAGCGTTTCCCGGTGTATCGGCGATAGCAGATTCCTAGGGGACACACGCGATGCATTGTCCCTTCTGCAGTCACGTCGAGACCAAGGTGACCGATTCGCGCCTGGCGGCCGATGGCAGCCAGATCCGCCGTCGCCGCGAATGCCTGAAATGCGGCGAGCGCTTCACGACCTTCGAGAGTGCGGAACTGCTGATGCCGCGCGTCGTCAAGGGCGATGGCACCCGCGAGCCATTCGATGAGGGCAAGCTGAAGCAGGGCATGATGAAGGCGCTGTACAAGCGCCCCGTCGGCGCCGAAGAAGTGGACGAGGCCGTTTCCCGCATCGGACGCAAATTGCGCGTACTGGGCGAGCGCGAAGTCCCGGCCCGTTCGATCGGTGAACTCGTCATGGAAGAGCTGCGGCACATGGATGAGGTTGCCTACGTGCGCTTCGCTTCCGTGTATCGCAGTTTCCAGGATATCGAAGCGTTTCGTGACGAGGTCGAACGCTTGCGGCATCCGCATCGTCGTCGCGACCAGCGCCGGGCCGAAGATCAGTTGCCGCTGCTGCCGGGCGAGGCCGCCGCTCCTGAGGACAAGTCGTGAGCGATGACATCGCCTGCATGCGCCGGGCGCTGGAGCTGGCGTGGCGCGGTCTGACGACTACCGATCCCAATCCGCGCGTCGGCTGCGTCATCGTGCAGGATGGCCGGATCGTCGGCGAAGGCTGGCATGTACGCGCCGGCGAGCGGCACGCCGAGGTTCATGCGCTGAACGCTGCCGGCGATGCCGCAGCCGGCGCCACGGCCTATGTGACGCTCGAACCCTGCTCGCATACCGGGCGTACGCCGCCGTGTGCCCAGGCATTGGTTGCCGCACGGATCCGTCGGGTGGTCTACGCCGTCGACGATCCGAATCCGCAGGTTCGCGGCTCGGGTGCTGCCGCACTGCGTGCGGCGGGTATCGAGGTGCAGGGGGGTGTACTCGAAGGCGAGGCGCGGGCAGTCAATCCAGGCTTCTTCAAACGGCACCTGACCGGGCTGCCATGGGTCCGGGTGAAGCTGGGCGCCAGTCTCGACGGTCGAACGGCGCTCGCCAATGGCGAGAGCCGCTGGATCACCGGCAAGGCGGCACGACAGGACGGACAGCGCTACCGTGCCCGCAGTTCGGTGGTGCTCAGTGGCAGTGGCACCGTACTGGCCGACGACCCGGCACTGAACGTGCGCATCGACGACGCCACCCGCCAGCCGCTGCGGGTAGTGCTCGACAGTTCGCTGCGTGTGCCACCGACGTCCCGCATGTTCGATCGCGAGGGACCTGCACTGGTCTATACCTCGAGCACCGACGACGCCCGGCGGGCGGCCCTGACGCAGCGCGGCGTGCTGGTCGAGACGGTGGAGCGCGCGGCCAGGGGCCTGGATCTGGAATCGGTGTTGCGCCGACTGGCGCTTCGGCAGGCGAACGAGGTATGGGTGGAGGCAGGCGCGCGTCTGGCCGGCGCGTTGCTGCAGGGCAGGCTGGTTGACGAACTGATCATCTACACTGCGCCGACCCTGCTGGGACCTGCAGCGCGTGCGCTGGTGGAGCTGCCTGACATCACACGGCTGGAGGATCGGCTGCAGTTGCGTTTCACCGAAGTCACCATGATCGAGGGCGACCTGCGGCTCATCGCCGTACCGGTCCCGCCGACGTAGGAAGCCGGCGTCGTGTGGCTGCTGCGCGGGCTACTCGATCGTCTGGTGCTGCTGGCGTCAGTTCTCTGTGCCGGCTGCATACCGGGCTTCATCATTCAGTATCGGCAGCGTCTCAACGGCCGACTGGATCAGGTGCTGCTGGACCTCGCTCCATTCCAGGCGATTGCGGATAGTGAGCACCACGCCAGTCTGCAGGAACTGGTGCAGTACCATCTGCAAAGCACCGATCCTACTTTTCATCACGAGGGCGAAGCGCTGCAGAGCATGATGCGCGCGGCCGATCAGCTGCGCGCGATGGCGCAGGCGCTCAATGTCGATGTCGCTCATCAGTTCGCGTATCTGCTCACGCATGCGGACCGCGGGCTGTTGCACGCGACCTGGACCGACTATCGTCCCGCATTCGCGCTGGACGCCGATGGCGTGATTTTCGCGCTGATCGTGGGTGTCGGTGTGTGGTCGGTGTTCATGCTGTTGCTGCTCGCGTTTGGATGGCTGTTGCGTACGCTCTGGGGAGAACGATGGGAAAGAACAGGCTGACGGGTGTGTCGCTGGTTGCCTTGACCGCGTTGCTCGCATTGGGTGCCGGCGAACACGCGTATCCGCAGACGCCACCAACGCCACAGACGCCACAGCGATCGGTGCTGTTCGGCTATGACGCCACGCGTGCGGCAGACGAGCAGGCGCTCGAAAGGCAGTTCGATGCCCAGCTCGATCCGATGCAGCTGCGCAGTGTGCTGCAGCAGATGTCCTCGCAGCCCAACCAGGTCGGATCCGCGCATGACAAGGCGAATGCAATGTTCATGCTGCAGCAACTGCGCGACTGGGGATGGGATGCGCAGCTCGAGACTTTCAGCGTGCTCTATCCGACGCCTCGACGCGTTGCGGTCGAACTGCTGGCGCCTTCGCGGCAACGGCTGCTGCTGCACGAGTCTTACGTGTCCGGCGACAGATCGTCTGCCATCGGCGCCGGGGCGCTGCCACCCTACAACGTGTACGGCGCCGACGGCGATGTGACCGGCGAACTCGTCTACGTCAACTATGGGCTGCGCGAGGACTACCAGGAGCTCGAGCGGCGCGGCATCAGTGTGCAGGGAAAGATCGTCATCGCGCGCTACGGCGGTGGCTGGCGCGGACTGAAGCCGAAGCTCGCGCACGAGCACGGCGCCATCGGCTGCCTTATCTACTCCGATCCGCATGAGGATGGCTACGCTGCCGGCGATGTCTATCCGCAGGGTGGCTGGCGACCGCCCAATGGCGTGCAACGAGGATCGGTTGCCGACATCACGCAGTACTCCGGCGATCCGCTGACGCCGGGTGTGGGTGCGACACCGGACGCCAGGCGACTGGCGCTCGCGGACGTCAAGACGCTGATGAAGATCCCGGTGCTGCCGATCTCATACGCCGACGCGCAGCCGCTGCTGGCGGCCCTGCATGGGCCGGTGGCGCCGCCAGCCTGGCGCGGCTCGCTGGGTATCACCTATCACATGGGGGCCGGCCCGGCGAAGGTCCATCTGCACGTCGAATCCGACTGGGGCATGAAGACGATCTATGACGTGGTTGCCCGCATTGCTGGCCGCGAGCTGCCGGACGAGTGGGTGATTCGCGGTAACCATCATGACGGCTGGGTATTCGGCGCCTGGGATCCGCTGTCAGGTAACAATTCGCTGCTGGCCGAGGCACGCGCGATCGGTGCGCTGCTCAAGACCGGCTGGCGTCCCCGCCGCACGCTGATCTATTGCAGCTGGGACGCGGAGGAGCCGGGTCTGCTCGGATCGACCGAGTGGGCGGAGACGCATGCCGCGCAGCTCGCGGATCATGCGGTGCTCTACGTGAATTCCGACGAGAGTGCCCGCGGCTTTCTGAATATGGGCGGTAGTTTTTCGATGCAGCACGTCGTCAACGAGGTCGCCGGTAGCGTCAGCGATCCGGAGACTTCTCAAAGCGTGCTGGCGCGAAAGCGGGCGCGCATCCGCGTAGACGCTTATGACGGCGCATCCGATGCCGCCCGCCGTCTGGCATCGTCGATTGCCAGCGGCGGCGATGTGCCGTTGACGGCGCTCGGAACCGGCTCGGACTATTCGCCTTTCCTGCAGCATCTGGGCGTCGCCAGTGTGGATCTGGGTTTCAGTGGCGAAGCCGATCAGGCCGGCGTCTACCACTCGCAGTACGACACCTTCGAGCATTACGAGCGTTTCGGCGATCCCGGGTTCCACTATGGCATCGCGCTCGCGCAGACCGCGGGGCATCTGGTATTGCGGGTCGCCGACGCGGATGTGCTGCCCATGCAGTTCGGTGCGGTGGCGGATGCGATCGAGGGCTTCCTGCACGAGCTGCATCAGCTGGCCGACGAGCGCCGCGATCACGCCCAGCGGCTGAGCGAACTGCTGCAGGCGCATGCGTTCGAGCTGGTGAGCGATCCGACGCGTCCGGTGGGACCGCCGGTCGCCGAAGCGGAGGTGCCGTTCCTGGACTTCTCGCCGCTGGACAATGCGGTCGCGCGGCTGAAGCGGGCGACCCGGGCATACGATGATGTCTATGGCGTACGCGGTGCCGGCGGATTCGATCTCGATCACGCCAGAACTTCGCAGCTGGACATGCAGCTTCTTGGCCTCGAACGGGCACTCACCAGCGAGCAGGGTCTGCCCGGCCGCCCGTGGTACCGGCATCTGATCTATGCGCCCGGTGTGTACACCGGTTATGGCGCCAAGACGCTGCCCGGGGTGCGTGAGGCGATCGAGGAGCGACGCTGGGAAGTCTGTGCGCAATACATCCACATCACGGCACAAGCTATTGATAATTTTAGTGACAAGTTGGAGGCCGCCGCCGCTATGCTGCGCAATTGAGCCGCAGGGATATGCAGGGTACAGCCAACTTGAGACGCTACTATTTCGAACGGCGGCGCCACTCCGAGCGTCACTTCGTCAGCCGCAGCGGCTGGCTGCGGGCGGCCGTACTGGGATCGAACGACGGCCTGGTGTCGACTGCCAGCCTGGTGATCGGTGTCGCGGCGTCTCACGCCTCTCGCAGTCAGGCACTGCTCGTGGGTGTCGCGGGCCTGGTGGCCGGCGCCATGTCGATGGCGGCCGGGGAGTTCGTATCGGTCAGTTCGCAGGCCGACAGCGAACGCTCGGATCTCGAGCGCGAACAGCAGGAACTGGAGACGGACGAGGTTTCGGAGCGGCAGGAACTGGCCGGTATCTACGTCAAGCGTGGCCTGCAGCCAGCGCTCGCCGACCAGGTTGCCGTCCAGTTGATGACCCACGACGCGCTCGGCGCGCATGCCCGCGACGAACTCGGTCTGCACGACCTGATGCGCGCGCAGCCATTGCAGGCGGCGTTTGCTTCGGGCGCCAGCTTCTCGATCGGCGCCTTGCTGCCGCTGCTGGTCATAATGCTGGCGCCGGCATCGAGGCTGGCGGCGACCGTCGCGCTCAGCGCATTGATATTTCTTGCGATCCTCGGAGGGGTGGGTGCTCGCACCGGTGGTGCGCCGATCGGCCGGGCAGTCTTCCGCGTGACCCTGTGGGGCGCGCTGGCGATGGCGATCACGGCGGCGGTGGGCATCGCCTTTGGCTCCTTCGCCTGATAACGTAACCGTATGACCAGGCTGCGGGCTGTCCCACCCCCAAATTCGACCCCGGGACTCAACTCCATCGACGAGATCCTGACCGAGCTGCGCGCCGGACGCATGGTCGTGGTCATGGACGACGAGGATCGCGAGAACGAAGGCGATCTGCTGATGGCTGCCGAGTGCGTGCAGCCTGAAGACATCAACTTCATGGCGCGTTTCGGCCGGGGCCTGATCTGTTTGACCTTGACCCGCGAGCGCTGTGCCCAGCTGCGCCTGCCGTTGATGGTCAGCGAGACGGATACCACCAGCCTGAACACCCTGAGAACGAACTTCACCCTGTCCATCGAGGCGGCGGAGGGCGTGACCACCGGTATCTCGGCGCATGATCGCGCCCACACGGTCCGCACCGCGGTACGCTCCGATGCCCAGCCGGCCGATCTGCGGCAGCCGGGGCATGTCTTCCCGATCATGGCGCAACCGGGCGGCGTGCTGACGCGCGCCGGTCACACCGAGGCCGGTTGCGATCTCGCGCGCCTGGCCGGGTTCAGTCCCGCGAGCGTCATCGTCGAGATCATGAACGACGACGGCACGATGGCACGTCGGCCGCAGCTCGAGGCGTTCGCCAAGCGTCATCAGCTCAAGATCGGCACGATCGCCGACCTGATCCGCTACCGCCTGCAGACCGAGCGTTCGGTCGAACGCATCGCCGAGCAGACGGTGGCGACCGAGTTCGGCCAGTTCCAGCTGTACTGCTACGAAGATCACGTCCATCGCGACGTCCACCTGGCATTGGTCCATGGCGATCTGCGCAGCGGTGAGGTGCCGCTGGTGCGCGTGCATCTGACCGATACGCTGCGTGACCTGATTGGCGTTCAGGGCGCGTCGCGCGCCTGGACCCTGCGGGCGGCCTTGCAGCGAATCTCACAGTCGGCGTCGGGCGTGGCGGTGATCCTGCGGCAGCGCGAGCCGGCGCGGGAACTGGCCGATGCAGTCAGTAATCTGAACACGCGGGCAGCGAGCGACAGCGCACCGCCGTCGGGCGCAGTGCTGCGCAACTACGGCGTCGGCGCGCAGATCCTGCAGGATCTGGGCGTGCGTCGCATGCGGGTGCTGTCGGCGCCCAAGCATCTGTCGGGCATCTCCGCCTTCGGTCTGGAGATCGTCGACTACGTCGACGAGAGCTGACGCTGGGCACGGCATCCCAACAATCCGAGGCGCTGCGCGCGGGCGACATGACGTTCGCGATCGTGGCCTCGCGCTATAACGAGGATATCGTTGCCTCGTTGATAGACGGTGCGCGCAGTGCGTGGAAATCGCACGGCGGACGCGACGCAGCGTTGCAGGTCGAACGCGTGCCCGGCGCATTCGAGCTGCCGCTCGCGGCTCAGGCCTTTGCCCGCCGTGGCGTCGACGCAGTGGTCGCGCTCGGTTGTGTGATCCGGGGCGACACCGCGCACTTCGAGTACGTTGCCGGCTCCTGCACCGATGGTCTGCAACGCGTCATGCTCGACACCGGCGTGCCGGTCAGCTTCGGGGTGCTGACGGTCGAAACCCTGGCGCAGGCACTCGAACGCGCGTCGCCAAACGCACTGAACAAGGGCGGCGAAGCGCTTACCGGCGCCGTGGCGATGGTCGACCTGCTGCGGCGGATAAAGTGACCGGCCGTCCCGAGCGCGGCTCGGGCGCTCGTACCGTTGCCCGTAAGCTTGCCCTGCAGGCGCTGTATCGCTGGCAGCTCAATAGCTGCGAGTGGCAGGACCTGATCCAGGAATTCTCGACCGAGCCCGACATGTCGCGCGCCGATGCCGAGTATTTCCAGATGCTGATCAGCGGTATCTGCGGCGCGCGCGAGACGCTCGATGAGGCGCTGACGCCGCTGCTGGATCGGCAGGCCTCCCATCTCGATCCGGTCGAACACGCGGTGCTGCTGATTGGTGGCTATGAACTGCAGCATCGCCCCGATGTGCCGTTCCGGGTAGTCATCAACGAGGCCGTCGGTCTTGCCAAGCGCTTCGGTGCCACCGATGGCCACAAGTTCGTCAATGGGGTGCTCGATCGCGCAGCCCAGCTGTGGCGGCCGTCGGAACACTAAAACTTCCGGGAGTCAGGCGCAGCGTGACGGAATCGGAGCTGATCGAGCGCTACTTCCGCCGGGGTGGCGGCGAGCGCGATGACGTAGTACTCGGTATCGGCGATGACGCCGCCCTGCTGCGGGTGCCTCCGGAATGCGAGCTGGTGTTGACCACCGATGCGCTGGTCGAGGGCAGGCATTTTCTGGAGGGCGCTTCGCCGCGCTCGCTCGGCCATCGTGCGCTGGCGGTGAACCTGAGCGATATCGCGGCCATGGGCGCCGCGCCCGCGTGGGCATTGCTGTCGCTGAATCTGCCGGCAGCCGACGACGACTGGCTGCAGGAGTTTTCGCAGGCATTCGGTGCGCTTGCCCGCGAGCAGGGAGTGGCGCTGGTCGGTGGCAATCTGACGCGCGGCCCCCTGTCGATCACCGTCCAGCTGGCCGGCCTGGTTCCGGCGGGCGGTGCACTGCGTCGCGATGGCGCGCAGCCGGGCGATCTGTTGTACGTCAGCGGAACGCCGGGCGATGCGGCTCTGGGACTGGCCCTGCAGCAGGCGGCCGCGGGAAGCGGCGGGGCGGCAACGTACGCTGAAGCGGACCTCGCCTGGCTGCGCGCGCGGCACGAGTTTCCGACCGCGCGTGTGGCGCTGGGGCAGGCGCTGCGGGGACTGGCCTCGGCCTGTATCGATGTCTCCGACGGTCTGTACACCGATGCGCGGCGCCTGCTGCAGGCGTCCGGTTGCGGTGCGACGATCGACGTCGAACGCCTGCCGTCATCGCCGGCTTTGCGCCGTGTAGCGGGTGCGGAGGGCTGGCGCAACGTACTGGCGGGCGGCGAGGACTACGAATTGTGCTTCACCGTGCCCCGCGCCCTGGCCACGAAGCTCGAGAGCGCGGCTGCGGCCCTGATCCAGCCCCTGGCCTGCATCGGCGAATTGACGGCCGGAGAGGACATTACCGTGTGCTCGAGCGGCGTGGTGATCGGGTTCTCTTCCGAGGGGTTCGACCACTTCCGCGACTGAACATACTGCAGCGGTTTTTTTGACGCTGCGCATCGTTTCACGGTCAGTGCGATGCACCGGAATGATCCGCGATTCGGATCACAGATCACCCGCGCGGGCGACGTTTATTCTGGCGACCATTCTTCCTCGCTCGCGACTCAATCAATGGCAGCGTCCGCCCCGATCACCACCTCCGTTCGTACCATCTCCGAGCGCATCGGAAAATATCTCATCATCAACGAAGTGGGCCGGGGTAGCACCGGCAACGTCTACCTGTCGCACGACCCGTACTACGGACGTG
>DATBAM010000023.1:0-4954 GCA_036271535.1 Steroidobacteraceae bacterium
TGTGTCATTTCGATACGGCCGAGCTTCACGACCGGTTGCGCACGACCGGCTTCATCCAGGTCGACGACCTGGGACCGGCAGGCATCGCTCAGCGCTACCTGCCGGAAGTCACTGCGCCTGTCGCCGGCACCGGCAGCCACATCGTACACATCGCGACCGCGTGATCTGATCGGCTCGGGACCGGCACTCCAGTGTGCCGACCCGTGCACGGCACATTCATGTGCCTTTCCTGCCCGTCAACCGGCAACGATGGCGTCGACCGTCCGCCAGCCGCGCGGCAGCAGTGCCCCTCGCTGCGAGCGCTCGCCGACATAGTCCTTCAGGTTCGCCGGCGTCAGTGTCATCTGCCGGCCGCCCGAGGTGACGAGCAATGATCCCGCGGCCCGCAGTACGGCGACGGCAACCACGGTTTCCTCGCGCGTGGACGCCTTCTTGGTGGGAATTCCGAACAGCTTGTTGCCTTTGCCACGCGGCAGCTCCGGCACGTCGTTCGCAGGGAGCAGCAGCAGCCGGCCTTCGGAATTGACCAGCGCGATGCGCGCGTCCGCTGCTGGCGGCGCTGCCTCCTCGCCCTCCTCGCTCACGACCTTGGCGGCCACCGGTGCCGCGCCTTCCGCCAGGGGCACCTGGGAGGGAGACAGCACCAGCGCTCCAGGCGTGAGCTTGAGTACTGCCTTACCGGCGCGATTGCGCGAAAAAAGTTCCTTCAGCCGGACGGTAAATCCATAGCCGGCGTCGGTCGCCAGCAGCCACAGATCGTCGGGCTCTCCGATCAGCGCGCCGGCAAAACGCGCGCCGTCCGGTGGATCGAGCCGGCCCGAGAGCGGCTCACCCTGCCCTCGCGCCGACGGTAGCGTATGCGCCGGCAGGCTGTAGGTCCGCCCCGTGCTATCGATGAACACCGCCAGCTGCGTACTGCGTCCGCGTGCCGCGCTCTGAAACGCATCGCCCGTCTTATAGGACAGCGTCGACGGATCGATCTCATGGCCCTTGGCCGAGCGTACCCAGCCGCCGGTCGACAGCACCACCGTTACCGGCTCGTTCGCCAGCAGCTCGGCCTCGTCGATCGCCTGCGCTGCCTCGCGCTCGATGATGCGGGTGCGACGATCGTCGCCGTATTCCTGCGCGTCAGCTTCGATTTCGGAGCGCACCAGCTTACGAAGCTTTGCCTTGCTCGCGAGGATCGATTCCAGTTCCTCGCGCTCGTCCGCGAGCTTCTTCTGCTCCTCGCGGATCTTCATCTCTTCCAGCTTGGCGAGATGACGTAGCTTGGTCTCGAGAATGGCTTCGGCCTGCTCGTCCGACAGCTTGAACCGCTTCATCAATACCGGCTTCGGCTCTTCCTCGCGCCGGATAATGCGGATGACCTCGTCCAGGTTCAGGTACGCGATCAGCAGGCCATCGAGGATATGCAGCCGCCGCGTCACTTTGTCGAGCCGGTGCTGCAGCCGACGCCGCACCGTACTCTGGCGGAACTCCAGCCACTCGCTCAGCAACGCCTTCAGGCCCATGACGCGCGGCCGGCCGTCGACGGCGATGACGTTCAGATTGACGCGGTAGTTGCGCTCGAGATCCGTGGTGGCGAACAGGTGCGCCATGACCTGCACCAGGTCGACGCGGTTCGAGCGCGGTTCGATCACGATCCGTATCGGATTCTCATGATCGGACTCGTCGCGGATCATCTCGATCATCGGCAGTTTCTTCTGCGTGATCTGCGCGGCGATCTGCTCGATGATGCGGCTGCCGGATACCTGGAAAGGCAGCGCCGTGATGATGATCATCCCTTCTTCGTCGACTTCGTAGGTCGCGCGCGCCTTGTAGCTGCCGTTACCCGTCTCGTAAAAGGCCACCAGATCGGCGCGCGGCGAGACGATCTCACCGCCGGTCGGCAGATCCGGGCCCTTGATGTGTTTCATCAACGCGCGGGTGGTGGCGTCCGGTTCGTCGAGCAAGTGGATGCAGGCGGCGGCGACTTCGCGCAGGTTGTGCGGCGGAATATCGGTCGCCATGCCCACGGCAATGCCGGAGCCGCCATTGAGCAGCAGGTTCGGCAGACGGGCCGGCAACATGGTCGGCTCTTCGAGCGTGCCGTCGAAATTCGGTACCCAGTCGACCGTGCCATGTTCGAGTTCGTCCAGCAGCACATCCGCGTAGCGGGTGAGGCGCGCTTCCGTGTAGCGCATCGCGGCGAACGACTTCGGATCGTCGGTCGAGCCCCAGTTACCCTGGCCGTGGACGATCGGATAGCGATAGGAAAAATCCTGTGCCATGTGGACCATGGCTTCGTAGCAGGCGCTGTCGCCATGCGGATGGAACTTGCCGATGACGTCGCCGACCGTACGCGCCGCTTTCTTCGGCTTGTTGGCCGCCGACAGGCTCAGTTCGCTCATCGCGTAGATGATTCGTCGCTGTACCGGCTTGAGGCCGTCACCCAGCGCCGGCAACGCGCGGTCCAGGATCACGTACATCGAGTAGTCGAGGTAGGCCTTCTCGGTGAAATTGCCGAGTGGGCGCAGTTCGATCCCGTCGAAGTTCGCAGGCGCCTGAGCCATCAGCCGATCACCTCAGCCAGGTTGCCTTTCGACTCCAGCCATTCGCGTCGGTCACCCGAGCGTTTCTTCGCCAGCAGCATGTCCATCAGCGAATCGGTTTGATCCTTGGCATCGATCGTCAACCGCACCAGTCTGCGCGTACGCGGGTCGATCGTAGTCTCACGCAACTGGGACGGATTCATCTCGCCCAGTCCCTTGAACCGGGTGACCGAGGGCTTCACGCGCGCATGCTCGGCGGCGAGGCGCTTGAGCGTGGCATCGCGTTCTTCATCGTCGAGCGCGTACAGCACCTGCTTGCCGGCGTCGATCCGGTACAGCGGCGGCATCGCCACGTGAATGTGTCCGTTCGCAACCAGCGGGCGGAAATGCCGCAGGAACAGCGCACACAGCAGCGTAGCGATGTGCAGACCGTCACTGTCCGCATCAGCGAGGATGCAGATCTTGTGATAGCGCAGATCGGTCAGCGAGACGGAGCCCGGATCGACTCCAATGGCGACGCTGATGTCGTGCACTTCCTGCGAATTGCCGATCTCGCCCGGCTCGAGTTCCCAGGTATTCAGGATCTTGCCCCGCAGCGGCATGATGGCCTGGAATTCCCGATCGCGCGCCTGCTTCGCCGAACCACCGGCCGAATCGCCCTCGACCAGGAACAGCTCGGAGCGCGCCGGATCCTGCGTGGTGCAGTCAGCCAGCTTGCCTGGCAACGCCGGCCCATTGACCGCCCGCTTGCGTACGACTTTCGCTGCCGCACGCATGCGCTCCTGCGCATTGGCGATCGCATACTGCGCGATCTTCTCACCGGCATCGGGATGCTTGTTCAGCCACAGCGCGGCGGCGTCACGGGCGTGGGTCTCGACCAGACCGGCCGCTTCCCGCGAGCTGAGTTTCTCCTTGGTCTGGCCGGCGAACTGCGGATCACGGATCTTGATCGACAGCACATAGCAGACGCGATCCCAGACGTCCTCCGCTGTCAGCTTGACGCCGCGTGGCAGGAGGCTCCGGAACTCGCAGAATTCGCGCACTGCCTCGACCACGCCCGAACGCAGCCCATTGACGTGGGTGCCACCCGCGCTGGTCGGAATGAGATTGACGTAGCTTTCGGCAATCAGCTGCTCGATATCGGACGACCACGCCAGTGCCCATTCGACCACGTCCTGATCGGACTCGTGTTTGCCGGTGATCGGCTCCTGTGGCAGGCGCTCCGCCTTGCCCAGCTGCTCCAGCAGATAAGCCCCCAGGTCGCCGGTATAGAACCACTCGTCCTTCTCGCCAGTCGCCTCATTGGTGAAGGTGACCTTGAGTCCCGGACAGAGCACGGCCTTGGCCTTCAGGACCCGCTTGAGATCCGGCACCGAAAAACGGTCGGCATCGAAGAACTGAGGATCGGGCCAGAAACGTAACGTCGTGCCTGTATTGCGCTGGCCGACGGTGCCGATCACTTCGAGTTTCGAGCTGACCCGCCCATCGCGAAACTCGATCTTGTACTCCTTGCCGCCGCGCCGGATCCGGCAATCCAGATGTTTCGACAGCGCGTTGACGACCGAGACACCGACGCCGTGCAGGCCACCGGAGAACTTGTAGGATCCCTCACTGAATTTTCCGCCGGCATGCAGCTTCGTCATGATGACTTCGACGCCGCTGACCTTTTCCTTCGGATGGATATCGACCGGCATGCCGCGGCCGTCATCCGCGACCTGCAGCGACTGGTCCTTGAACAGTGTGACGTCGATGGTCTTGCAGTGACCCTGCAGCGCCTCATCGACGCTGTTGTCGATAACCTCGTGGCCCAGGTGGTTGGGGCGCGTGGTCTCGGTGTACATGCCGGGACGGCGGCGCACCGGGTCCAGACCACTGAGGACCTCGATGTCGGATGCGGTATATGACTCTGCCATGCGCGCGCATCCTACCAGATGATTTTTGGCGCGCGGGCCCTCAGGACTGGTCGAAATCCGCGATGAGCGCGCGGCGTAGCGAATCCGGCAGCGGATCCACGCTGAACCGATATTGTGGATGGTCGACACCTGCAGACCATGCCACGCCCTCATGCAGTGCTCGCACCATCGGCGCGCTGAACTCCCATCGCAGGAAATGTACGGCGGACGTCTTGGTGTCGTTCTCGCGGCTCAGGTCCTCGTCAGCGATCGCGAACACGGGCTCGAAGCCCTGAACGCGCATCCAGCAGCGGCGTTCGAAACCTTTGAGCTCACTCAATCGCTGCGCGCGCTCGACCGGATCCGCGTACTCGATCAACAGTGTGGCCTTCAGGTTGCGGCCGTCGGGGACCAATGGGTTGTAGGCCGCCAGTTCCTCGGCAATGCCTTCGGCTTCGAAGATACGCTCGGTACGCAGCATTTCCTGCACCTGATAGCGCACCGTGTCACGGTCCTCGAAACTCATCGAGC
>DATBAM010000024.1:0-49055 GCA_036271535.1 Steroidobacteraceae bacterium
GCCAGATCGGGGAGGCCGACAAGGCGCGCGATGCCGCGCAGGCCCGGATACAGGGTGCGCACCGCGATCACGCCGAGTTACGCGCCCAGCTCGAAGCATTGAAGGCTCGCCTCGAGCAGACCAATCTGCGCCGCGCCGGCATTGAAAAGGAGCAGGGCCAGGTCACGCGAGACGTCGGACAGGCGCAGGAGAGCCTCACGCGCGCTCGCGAAGCCCATGGCACTGCGGTGGAAGCACTTGGCCGCCTGGATCTGCGTCGTCCGGAACTCGAACAGGAACGCGAAGTGCTGCGCGAGCGTGTGCTGCATGCCCGTCAGCACGCTCAGGCGGCCCAGACCGCACTGCACGACGGTCGTATCGCGCTGGAGAGCAGGCGTTCGGCGCTGGGATCGATGGACAGTGCACTCAAGCGAATGCTCGAACAGCGTGCCGCGTTCGAGGTGCAGCGTGGGAATCTGGAGCAGACGCTGTCTGATGGCGATGCGCCGATCGAGGAGCTGCAGCAGCGCCTGCAGGACCATCTGGCGCGTCGCGCCGAGGTCGAATCCGAACTGGCGACGGCGCGTCGCTCGCTGGAGGATTGCGACAACGAACTGCGTTCGCTCGAACATCGGCGCCTGGGCGCGGAACAGCGCGTGACCGCCGGGCGCGAGGCCATGGAGCAGGCGCGGTTGGCCGCCCAGGAATCCCGCGTGCGACGCGAAGCGCTGCTCGAACAATTCGCGGCCACGCACTGCGATCTGCAGGCCGTCCTGCAGAATCTGACCGAGGATGCGGACATCGGCATCTGGGATACACGGCTGAACGAGCTGCGCGGCGACATCGAGAAGCTCGGCCAGGTCAATCTGGCGGCGATCGACGAGCTGGCCGAGCAGACCGAACGCAAGACCTATCTCGACCGGCAGTTCGCCGACGTCAGTGACGCTCTCAATACTCTGGATCAGGCGATGCGCAAGATCGATCGCGAGACGCGCTCTCGCTTCGAGGACACGTTCAACCGCATCAACGCCGGACTGCAGGAAAAATTCCCGCGTTTGTTCGGCGGCGGCCATGCCTATCTCGAACTGGTCGGTGAAGATCCGCTGGCAGCCGGCGTGGCAATCATGGCGCGCCCACCGGGAAAGCGTAACAGCAGCATCTCTCAGCTTTCGGGTGGCGAGAAGGCGCTGACCGCGGTGGCGCTGGTCTTCTCCATCTTCGATCTGAACCCCGCGCCGTTCTGCCTGCTCGACGAGGTGGATGCGCCGCTGGACGAGCACAATGTCGGACGCTTTTGCGATATCGTTCGCGAGATGGCGAGTCGCGTGCAGTTCATTTTCATCACTCACAACAAAGTGACGATGGAAATGGCGTCGCAACTCATCGGGGTGACGATGAACGAGCCGGGTTGTTCGCGTCTGGTCGCGGTCGATATCGACGAAGCAGTCAAACTCGCCGCGGTTTAGAAGCGCGGGGGCGGACCTCATGGCAGAACTTCGCTGGATCCTGTTGCTGGCGGGTCTCGTGTTCCTGGCGGGTCTGACGGCCTGGGAGATGCGCCGTCCACGACAGGGCCGGGGCGGTGTGGGTGCGCGCGAGCGCACCGACCGCAACGACCGGCATGAACCGACACTCAGCCATGCTGGCGACATGGAGACGCCGTCGGTTGCGCTGGCCGCCGCGGTTCCGTCCTATGCAACGGTCGCCGCGCCGAGGTGGAACGTTCCCGCCTGGGATACACCCGAACGCGATCACGATGAACCACCGCGTCCGGCGCGGGAATCGCGCGAAGCCCGCGTGCCGCTCGAAGACCCGATACACATCGACCTGCCACCCCATGACGCGTCGGAGCAGGACTCGTCGCAGGACCTGCCGGTGGAATCACCGCTCGTGGTGTCTTTCGACGAGCCGCTCGATCTGCCAGAGAACGCGATCCCGACGCTGGTTCCGCGGGAAGCTTTCGAGATCACCGACGCGCGTCATTACGAACACCGGATCATCGAGGCGCCGTACGAGGAGCCGCCACATGAGGTGCCGACGCTGCACGCCGCAGCCGGGCAGGAAGGGGTGAGGCGCGAAGCGGAGGCGCTGGAAGAGGCTGCATTCGATCGCGCGGCACAGGAACATGATGGAGTGCGCTCGCAGCCGACCCTGCACGCGCCAGCGTATCCGGATGCGTGCCCCGACGAGCACCCGGGGGCCGGATCCGCAGCCGAGCTGCTGACGGGCCGTCTGGTCGAAGATACCGCGCTGCCCTGCGCCGAGCCGATTGAACCGATCGTCGACTGGCCGCCCGAGACGCAGAGGCACATTCTCGCGGTGCGTGTCGTGGGTGTGAACCCGGATCGAATGGCTGGCCGACCATTGCGCCAGGCGTTGTCAGCGTGTGGCTTCGTTCATGGGCGTTTCGGTATTTTTCATCAGCCAGGTGCGGACGGGCGTGCGCTGGTCAGTGCCGCGAACCTCAGCAAGCCCGGCGTATTCGATCCCACGAGTATGGATTTTCAGCGCTTCCGCGGGCTCGGACTGTTCGCCGTGCTGCCCGGTCCCTTGCCACCAGCCGCGGCATTTGACCATCTGCTGGATACGGCCGCTGATCTGGCGCAGCGCCTGCACGCGCGGCTGCAGGATGAGCACGGCATGCCGCTCGACGAAGAGCGGCTTGAGGCGATGGCCCGCATCGTTCAGGACATGACGCAGGGTCTGCGTGCGGAGCCCGCTGCGTGACCCAGGCCACTCGGCGTGCTGCCGAACTGCGCCAGCTCATCGGCCACTACGATTATCAGTACTACGTCCTCGACGATCCCACGGTCGGCGACGCCGAATACGACCGGTTGATGGTCGAGCTGCGCGCTCTCGAGGCGCAGCATCCGGATCTGCAGACTCCAGACTCACCCACACAGCGCGTGAGTGGCAACGTTGCGGCGGGCTTTGCCGAAGTCAGGCACGGCGTGCCGATGCTGTCGCTGGACAACGCCTTCGATGACGAGGGCATCGTGAACTTCGATCGTCGGGTGCGCGAGCGCCTGGGGCGTATCGACGATGAGATCGCCTATGTGGCCGAACCCAAGCTGGACGGGTTGGCCGTCTCGCTGACGTACCGTCATGGCCGCCTCGCGGTTGGCGCAACGCGCGGCGATGGTGCCACTGGCGAAGACATCACCGCCAATCTCAAGACCATCGGCGCGGTGCCGCTCCAGCTGCGCGGCAGCGCGCCTGACGAGGTCGAGGTCCGTGGCGAGGTCTTCATGCCGTACAAGGCCTTCGAAGCGCTCAATGCCGCCCAGGTTGCAGCGGGAGAGCGCACGTATGCGAATCCACGCAATGCGGCCGCCGGAAGCCTGCGGCAACTCGACGCACGCATCACGCAGAGCCGCCGGCTGGATGTCTATTTTTACGCGGTAGGCCGCTTCGACGGCGGCGAACGTGCCGACGGCCAGACTGCGTTGTTGAAACTTCTGGCCAGCTGGGGGCTGCGGACCAATCCGGAGACGCGACAGGTCTTGGGCGTGCAGGGATGCCTCGACTTCTACCATGCGCTCGGCGCTCGGCGCGCATCGCTGCGCTATCAGATAGACGGCGTGGTCTACAAGGTGGATGCCCGCAGCGACCAGGAGAAGCTCGGATTCGTCTCGCGTGCGCCGCGCTGGGCGATCGCTCACAAGTTTCCGGCGGATGAGGCACAGACTGTTCTCAACGATATCGAGTTCCAGGTGGGACGCACCGGCGTGCTGACGCCGGTGGCGCGGCTGGAGCCGGTTCAGGTCGCGGGCGTAACGGTGAGCAATGCGACGCTGCACAACATGGACGAGGTGACGCGTAAGGACGTGCATATCGGCGACACGGTCATCGTGCGACGCGCAGGTGACGTGATCCCGGAAATCGTGCGGGTATTGCCGGAGCGCCGTCCGGCCGGTGCGCGGGCGCCGGTGATGCCCGAGACCTGTCCGGTTTGTGGTTCGAAAGTGGTGCGCGTCGAAGGAGAGTCGGCTGCGCGCTGCAGCGGCGCGTTCACCTGCCCGGCACAGCGCAAGGAAGCCCTGCGGCACTTCGCCAGTCGCCGCTCGCTCGATATCGAAGGGCTGGGCGACAAGCTGATCGATCAGCTTGTCGAGCAGGACATCGTGCGCATGCCGAGCGATATCTATGAGCTGGATCAGCCGAAGTTACTGGGGCTCGATCGAATGGGCGAGAAGTCGGCGGTGAAACTGCTGGCCGCCATCTCACGCAGCCGGCAGACGACTCTGCCGCGGTTGCTGAATGGTCTGGGAATACCCGGCGTCGGCGAGAGTACGGCCCGCGCTCTGGCCGAACATTTCGGATCGCTCGCGGGGCTCCAGGCGGCATCGCTCGACGCGATTCAGGCGGTGCCCGACATCGGGCCGGTGGTCGGGGCGAGCGTTGCGAACTACTTCGCCGACGCACGTCATCAGAACGAGCTGGCGAGACTGCGCGCGCTCGGCGTGACGTGGCCAGAGGGCGAACCTGCAGCCGCCGCACGAGAGGATGCGTTGCCGCTGGCTGGCGTGACCGTGGTGCTGACCGGCACGCTGGACGGCATCACGCGCGACGAGGCGGCCGAGCAGCTCACAACGCGGGGGGCCAAAGTCAGCGGCTCGGTATCGAAGAAGACCAGCTACGTCGTGGCTGGCGCGGAGCCCGGCTCCAAGCTCGCGCGCGCCCAGGAACTCGGCGTACCGGTCCTGGACGAGCGCGGCCTCAGGGAACTGCTGCAGCGGGCCTAGTTGCCGCTCGGCTTCTGCGCGGCGGCAGGGGCAGCGGGGGCTGCGGCGGCGGGCGCGGCCGCCGGCGGTGAACCAGACTCGCTACCGCCCGCGGGCGCGGAAGCGCTGCCGGCGCCGGCGGCGGGAGCTGCGTCACCCAGCGAGCGCTCGATCTTCGCCGTCTTCATCAGCTCTTCCTCGTGTGCGAGGAATTTCTTCTGCTCGACGAGCTGAGCGACCTTGTCCTTCACCTGGTCGAATGGCGGAATCGGGGTATCGCGGGTGTCGAGCAATTCGATGACGTGCCAGCCGTATTGCGTCTGAACCGGCGTCTGCGTGTACTCGCCTTTCTTCAGGCCTTCCACCGCCTTCGCGAACGGGGGCACCATGCTGGAAGGTGAGAACCAGCCCAGATCGCCGCCCTGGTCCTTCGAGGAATCAGTGGAGTTTTTCTTTGCCAATTCATCGAACTTGGCGCCTTTCTTGAGCTGATCAATCAACTTTTGCGCGGCCTCCTGAGTCGGGACCAGGATATGGCGGGCGTGATACTGCGTCTTGGCGCTGTTCGCGACCTGGGCGTCGTATTCCGCATGCAGCTCGGCGTCCGTCGGCTTGCGCTCGTCCAGGTAATGTCGCGCAGCGGCCTGCTGCAGGATCTGCAGGCGAGACAGTTGAAGCATGGCGGCGGCGTCGCCCGACGTGTCCAGATTGTCCTTGGTGGCTTCCTGCGCGATGACTTCACCGCGCACCAGATTTTCGAGCAGCTGGCTGCGCTGATCGGCGCTCAGCTCCGCCTGCGACTTGCCCGCGGTATTGCGCACATAGAAGTCGTACATGTCGCGGGAGATCGGGGTGCCGTTCACGGTCGCGACCGGTTTGTCGCCCGGCTTCGAGCTGTCCTGGGGCAGCGTCGGCTTATTGCACGCGGCCAGCAGCGCGAGGGTCGCTAACGGCAGAACTCTGGATATTTTCATCAGTTTTCTCATGGGTTTATGTTAGTTACTTCTTAAACTCTCGAGGAGTCAACGTTTCAATTGCCAACGCGTGAATGATCGTATCGAACAGCGGTGACAGCGCGTCGTTGACCAGACGATGGCGCTGCAGCGGGCGCAGGCCCTCGAAGCTCGTTGACACCACAGTGACGTGAAAGTGCCCCTTGCCACCGGCGCTGTGATGCCCGACGTGCGCGTGTGAGTCATCGCGCACTGCCAGATGTAGCGGCTGAAAGCGTTGTCGCAACAGCTGTTCGATCTGCGCGGCAGCATTCGGGGTCGCGAGCGTCATCGACGGTCAGGCCGTGGTCAGCGCTTCGGTGCGCGAAGTCAGCCACAGCGCCTGCACGACCGCGAAGGCCATGAACGCCGCGGTCAGCCCGAAGACCTTGAAATTGACCCAGGCATGCTCGGTCAGCCGCGAGGCTACCCACAGGTTGAGCACACCGAGCAACCCGTAGAAAACCGCCCAGATCCAGCTCAGGCGCAGCCACGTCGTCCGGGGCAGGTTCTGGCTGCCGGCGACGATCGGTGCCAGTACCCGCTGCGCGAGCGGCTCCGGTCCGATCCAGGTCGTCGCAATGCTGGCCAGCGCGACGAACCACAGGAAGATGGTGGGCTTCCATTTCAAAAAGCGCGGGTCGCGCAGAATCAGCGTGGCACTGCCGAGAACCAGCACCAGCACCGTGCTCGTCAAATGCATCGGCGAAACACGCCGATGCCGCGCCAGATCGAGCGCCACCAGTGCGACCATTGCCGCCATCAGCACCGCCGTAGCGACATAGATGCCCCCCATGTAATAGGCGAGGGCAAACGCCAGCAGCGGCGCCAGATCGAACAGCGGTTGCATCCGGGATGAAACTTGGAGGTGAAGTCGGTAGGGCTGAAAAGTAAGGCCGCTATGATAGCGGCCATGGCCCAATACTTCGAGTTGCACCCCGAAAACCCGCAGTTGCGACTGATCCGGCGAGCCGCCGATATCGTACGTGGCGGCGGCCTGATCGCCTATCCCACCGATTCGTGCTACGCACTCGGTTGCCATATCGGCGACGCCGACGCGCTCGAGCGCGTGCGCAGCATCCGTCAGGCGGACAAGCACCATCACTTCACACTGGTATGCCGCGACCTGAGCGAGATCGCCCGGTACGCGCGCATCGATACCTGGCAGTTCCGCATGTTGAAACACTCGACGCCGGGACCATTCACGTTTCTGCTGCCGGCGACCCGCGAAACGCCCCGCCGTCTGCAGCATCCCAAGCGGCGCACGATCGGCATCCGTATCCCGGACCACATCGTGCCCAGAATGCTGCTCACGGAGCTGGGCGAGCCTCTGATGAGCTCGACGCTGCTGATGCCCGGCGACGAGCTGCCGCTCACCGACGGCGATCAGATCCGGACACGGCTGGAGCATCAGCTCGATGCCATTCTCGACGGGGGCCATTGCGGCATCGAGCCGACCACGGTGGTCGATCTGGCGGTGTCGCCGCCGGCCATCATCCGTTCCGGCCGGGGCAGTCTGGCCGGAACTCCGTGGGAAGTGCTCGGGAACTCCGTATAATTGCCGCCTTCACGGGTTGCATCGGATGAAAGACTCACAGGATGAGTGCAGTTCCTCAAGGCAAACGCGTGCTCTCGGGCATGCGGCCGACCGGTGCCCTGCACCTTGGAAATTATCACGGCGCGCTGCGTAACTGGGTCGAGCTGCAGTACCAGTACGAGTGCTACTTCTTCATCGCCGACTGGCACGCGCTGACCACGGGATACGAAGACACGGCCAACATCCCGCTCGCGGTTCGCGAGGTCATGATCGACTGGCTGGCCGCGGGCCTCAATCCCGGCGTCGCGACGATGTTCGTTCAGTCGCACGTGCCGGAGCACGCCGAGCTGCATCTGCTGCTGTCCATGATCACGCCGCTCGGCTGGCTCGAGCGCGTGCCGACGTACAAGGATCAGCAGGAGCAGCTGAAGGAGAAGGACCTCGCAACCTACGGGTTCCTGGGCTATCCGCTGCTGCAGAGCGCCGACATCCTGCTGTATCGGGCGAATTTCGTTCCGGTCGGTGAGGATCAGATAGCGCACGTCGAGATCACGCGCGAGGTAGGGCGTCGCTTCAATCATCTCTATGGCCGCGAGCCGGATTTCGAAGAGAAGGCGGAGCGGGCCATCAAGGAATTGGGTGGCCGGAATGTCACGCTCTATCGTCAGCTGCGCCGCCGCTTCCAGGAGACAGGTGATCAGGCGGCGGTCGAGCGCGGCCGTGCGCTGGTCGAAAGCAACACGCGGATCACGGTCGCCGACCGTGAGCGGCTGCTGGGATATCTCGAGGGCTCGTACGTCAGCATCCTGACCGAGCCTCAGGTGCTGCTGACTTCGACGCCCAGGGTGCCAGGCCTCGATGGCCGGAAGATGTCCAAATCCTATGGGAACACTATCGGACTGCGCGAGGACCCCGACAGCGTCGCGGCCAAACTCAAGACCATGCAGACCGATCCGGCGCGCGCGCGTCGCACCGATCCTGGCGATCCGGAGAAATGTCCCGTCTGGGACCTGCACAAGCTGTACTCGGACGAGAAGACGCGCCAGTGGGTCAATGAGGGCTGCCGCACCGCCGGTATCGGCTGTCTGGACTGCAAGAAGCCACTGATCGAGCGGGTGGTCGAGGAGATTACCGGAATGCGCAAGCGCGCCCAGGAATTCCAGGACAATCCCGAACTGCTCGCCAACCTGTTGGTGGAGGGCAGCGAGAAGGCACGGGAAATGGCACGCGCGACATTGGACGACGTGCGACGCGCAATGCATTTGCGCGCGTAATGTTTTAAAAGGGTCGCGTGAGCAACGAAAAACGCGTCAAGCCGGACCTTCGGATCGTGGTGTCGAACCCGCCCGCTCGCGCGCCGGCGGCCATCGTCTCGCCCGAGCAGGTCGAGATGCCGTTCGCCGTCGTCAACGGCGAGGCGATCACGCAGATGCCGCGCGATCTCTACATCCCGCCGCAGGCGCTGGAGATCTTCCTCGAGGCTTTCGAGGGGCCGCTCGACCTGTTGCTCTACCTGATCCGACGCCAGAACGTCGACATCCTGAACATACCGATCGCCGAGATCACGCTGCAGTACGTGCAATACATCGAAGTGATGCAGGATCTGCAGCTGGAGCTGGCCGGCGAATATCTACTGATGGCCGCGACGCTGGCTGAGATCAAATCGCGGATGCTGCTGCCCCGGCCGGGTGGTCAGGGCGACAGCACCGAGGATGATCCGCGCGCCGACCTGGTGCGACGGTTGCAGGAATACGAGCGCTTCAAGAAGGCTGCAGCCGACATCGATTCGATTCCGCGCCTCGAACGCGATGTATGGCAGGCGAGTGCCGAACTGCGCGACCGGCCGGCGGTACGTGCGCTGCCGCAGGTCACGCTGCAGGAAATGCTGCTGGCGTTCAAGGAAGTAGCCGTGCGTGCCACGATGTTCGCGCATCACCATGTCGCGCGTGAGCCGCTGTCGGTGCGCGAACGCATGAGCAACATCCTCGCGGCGCTGGAGCAGGACAGCTTTCTAGAGTTCGGCCGGATGTTCACGATCGAGGAGGGACGAGCCGGCGTCACGGTGGCTTTCATCGCGATTCTCGAACTCATGCGCGAAGGTTTGATCGACATCATGCAGGTCGAGCCGTATGCGCCGTTGCACGTGCGTGCCGCGGCAGCAAATCGTACACTTCATCTGGTCGCCGACAATGCCCGGCCGGCGGACACGGCGACGCTGGATGCGTCGTCGGACGGCGATTTAGCGGACGACGACGATCTTGGCAGTGAAGCGACGGATGAGCCTGGAGGCCCCCTCAATGGTTGAAGCCGACATCAGAAACGTCGTGGAGGCCGCTCTTCTGGCGGCTGGAAAATCACTGACGATCAACGATTTGTCTCAACTATTTGAGGAATCAGATCGTCCGACGCCGAATGGCATCCGCGCGGTGCTCGAGGCCTTGCAGACCGAATTCGAATCGCGACCGGTGGAGATCAAGGAGACCGGGGCGGGGTTTCGCGTGCAGGTCAGACGCGAGTACGCGCCGGTTGTCGCGCGACTCTGGCCCGAGCGTCCGCAGAAATATTCGCGCGCACTGCTGGAGACGCTGGCGCTGATTGCCTATCGTCAGCCGATCACGCGCGCCGAGATCGAAGCTGTGCGCGGTGTCACCGTCAATCCGAACATCACCAAGACCCTGCTCGAGCGGCAGTGGATTCGCGTCGTCGGCCATCGCGATCTGCCGGGACGACCGGAGCTGTTGGGTACGACGCGCGATTTCCTCGAATACTTCGGCCTGCGAAGCCTGGACGAGCTGCCGCCGCTGTCGGAGTTGCGCATGCTCGAAGGGCTCGATCCGCAACTCGAACTCGCCGAGCTGCCGGGGCGCCATCCCGGACCGCTCGTGGCACAGATTGCGACCGATGCCGACGATGAGCAATCGGACTCGGACGCAGGCGACAGCGACCATGACGGCGACGAGGCCGCGCCGGAACGCAACGCTTCCGGACTGGTTGCCGCGCCTCGCGACAGCCTGGACTGATCTTCCCTATCCATGGTTGCCCCCGCCCCAGGTGAGCGCCTGCAGAAGGTGCTCTCACGGCTTGGCCTGGGTTCGCGCCGCGAAGCAGAGGCGTGGATCCGCGCCGGGCGGCTGACGGTCAACGGCCGGCCAGCCGTGCTGGGAATGCGGGTCAGTGACCGCGATCAACTGAAGCTCGATGGCCGCACTATCCGACAGGCGCATGCCGCCACGGAAATACCGGTCTTTCTGTGCCATCGCTCGCCTGGCGAGCCACTGCTGCCTGGCGGCAGTGAGACCAGCCTCGCTGAGCGGCTGCCGCGTCGGGCGGGGCGGCGCTTCATCAGCGTCAGTCCGATGCCGATGGTGGATGGTGGACTGGAGTTGCTGACTGCTGATGGTGCTATTGCCGAACGGCTCCAGCGCGCCGTGCATCGGCTGGAGAGTGAGTATTCACTGCGGGTGCGCGGTGAACTCAGTCCGGTACAGGAAGCCGCGATCCTGGAAGGACAGCTCGACAGCGGGGCGAGACTCAAGGTGCGGTTGTTACAGCCGGCGGGCGGGGAGAGCAGCAACCGCTGGTACCGGCTGGTGGCGTTGGGCGCCAGCGGTAACGAGATACGTCAGCTCGTCGAGCGGCAGGCGGTGACGCTGACTCGCATGCTGCGCGTGCGTATGGGTGCGCTCGAGCTGCCCCGGACGCTGGCACGCAGTCACTGGCAGGAACTCGACAGCGATCAGCTTGCCGCGTTGACGAAGCCGCCACCAGCGTCCGATTCCATCACGGCTGACTGACCGGGTCCGGTTGTACCTGTGCGCCGAAGGTGCGGCCGCTGGTACCGCGACTGGCCGCACCCAGCAGCCACAGGTAGGGCTGCACCAGCTCCTCGGGCATCGGAATCGTGCTGATGTCCTCGGCAGGATAGGCCTGGCGACGTATCCTGCTGCGCACCGGACCAGGGTCGATCAGATTGACGCGGATGTTTCCAAGGTGCTCGACCTCATCGGCCAGCACCTGTACGAGCGACGCGATCGCGCTCTTCGACACGACATACGCGCCCCAATAAGCACGCGGCCTGTTCGCTTCGGAAGCACCCGTGAACAGGATCGATGCGTCGCTCGATGCCCGCAGCGCGGGCATCAGTACCTGCGTCAGTGCAAAGGCGGCGGTGAGATTGACGTGCAGCACCTTGCACCAGTTGGGTATGTCGTACTGCTCGACCGGCGCCAGTGGTCCGAGCACCGCGGCGTTGTGCAGCAGTCCGTCCAGGCGCCCGTAGCGCTGCATCAGCGCGTCAGCGAGCGCGTCATAGTCGCGGGCGACGGCCTTCTCCAAATCCAGCGGTGCGATGCTGGCCTCGGCCTGTCCGAGCGCTGCGATGCGGGCATGCACGGCCTCGAGTTTCCGGACAGTGCGTCCGATCAGGATGACTTCGGCGCCGTGGGCAGCGGCGGCGAGTGCCACGGCCTGACCGATGCCGTCTCCCGCACCGGTGATCGCGATGACGCGTCCCTTCAGTTCACTGGCTTGCGCTGCGTAGCTTTGATGAATCTGCATGATCTTCTTTCAGCTCAGGTGGAAGCGCCCTCGGGCCGCGCGCCGCGCGGCCGACCAGGCGGCAAAATTGGTGAATAGTGTATTGCGCAGACGACCGCTGGTGCGCGGAGCCGATGCGGCAAGCGCGAGCCAGACCAGCAGCGGCGCCAGACGCGGCTGTCGCTGCGTTCCGATGGCATGCAGCGATGGGTCGACACCGGCGAGCGCCGCGTTGTCGCGTGGGTCGCGTTCGAGTCCGCGGACGATGGCACCGAGTTCTTCGACGGCCGCGCGCTGTGCCGGCTCCGCACCGCCTGCCGGGTCATCCGCGAGCAGCAGCTCTGCCGCGGCGGCGAACAGCGCGCGAAACAGCATCGCGCTCGGCTGCTTGCTGAGCGTCCTGGTAGCGAGGTCCACGTCCGCGCCGTCGACCAGCGGTACCAGGTCGAACTTCACGGGTGCCGCTTCCTGCAGCAGCGCGCGCAGCCACGGATGCTCGGGCGCGCCCCGACGCAATCGCTCGGCCTCGTGACGCCACCAGGCCAGTCGGGTATGAGCGACGCCATGATCGGCGCCGACCAGCGGCTCGGCTGCGATCTCGTCGGCGAGTGCCAGCAAAGTCGACAGCTCGCGGCGCCGGGACGCAGGCGTGTAGAGCAGCACGAAATATTGATGCGACCCGGGTGCGGGATCGGGAGGCAGCTGCCGGGCGTTCACGGCGAGGTCTTCGATTCGGCGGTAAGTTCGCGCACCAGCTGCTCGATCGGCTCCGGTTCGGGAATCGCGGCGTCGGCGACGGCCTGCAGGTCACCGAAGCGACGCGCGGCCGGCAGGACATGACGCTCGAGCGACCCCACGGCCTGGTTGTATGCCTCGACCGCGCTGCCCAGCGCGCGTCCGGACTTCGCGATGTGAGCTGTGAAGACGGCGAGGCGCTGATGCAGCTCCTGCCCCAGATCGCGGATCGCGGCGGCGTTCTGCGCTACCGCGCTCTGGCGCCAGCCATAGGCAATGGTTTTGAGCAGGGCGATCAGGGTGGAGGGCGTGGCCAGGATGACGCGAGAGCGAATCGCGTTTTCCAGCAGCTCGGGGCGCTGCGCGAGTGCGCTGCTGAGGAACTGATCCCCGGGCAGGAAGAGCACGGCGAATTCCGGGCTGCGCTCGAACTGCTCCCAGTAGGATTTGCGGCTTAGATCGGCGACGCGTGCCTCGACCTGGCCGGCGTGACGGGCCAGGGCAGCGTTACGCAACTCTTCGGTCGGTGCGTCGATCGCATCCAGATAGGCATCGATGGGTGCTTTGGCATCGACCACCAGGACCCGATCCTCCGGCATCCGCACGATCAGATCGGGCCGCTGGACACCACGCGCGCCCGCGAGGCTGACCTGTTCGGTGAAGTCGCAATGCTCGGACAGTCCGGCAAGTTCCACTACCCGGCGCAGTGTCAGTTCGCCCCAACGGCCGCGGACCTCGGGACGGCGCAACGCGGTGACGAGGTTGCGGGTCTCCTGCTGCAGGCCGGCCTCGCTGCGAACCAGCGTCTCGATCTGCGCGCGCAACGAGGCGAAGGCCTCGCGCCGCTCGTTCTCGAGCGTCTGCACCTGCGTCTCGGTGCGGTTCAAAGCCGAGCGGATCGGATCGATCAGCGCGCGCAGTGCCTGTTCGCGCTCGCGCCAGCTGCCTGCCTGGCTCGCCTGCTCGCGTGCCAGCGTTTCCCGTGCAAGCTTGAGGAAGACATCCGCATTGTCACGCAGAGCCTGCGACGCGAGCGCCTGCATGCCGGCCTGCCAGTGCGCGTCAGGCGCGCGCGTCCTGATTCGCAGCCATCCCCAGGTGATCGCCGCGCCAAGCGATCCGCCGATGAGCAGCCCTTCGATCAGCGCTGCAGTGGTGTCAGACACGCAGTCCGAACCATTGCAGCAGCTCTGGCGGCTCGTCGATCCAGGCGTCCACCGGCCAGCTGCCCGGGTCATCGACGGGATCGACATAGCCGAAGCGCGCGCCGACCGAGACCATGTTCGCCGAACGGGCGGCCTGGGCATCGCGCAGGGCATCGCCGAGGTAGAGGCAGCGAGTGGGTTCGACGCCTGCCCGCTGCGCGGCGGTCAGCAGCGGCAGTGGATGCGGTTTGTTGACTGTCAGCGAGTCGCCCGACAGCACCGCGGCGGCCCGTTCATAGAGACCGAGTTGCTGCAGCAGCGGCTCGGTCAGCCACGCGGGTTTGTTGGTGACGACGCCCCATGGGATATGGTGCGCTTCGAGTTGCGCCAGCGTCTCTTCGAACCCAGCGAACAGTCGCGTCTCGCGTGCCAGATTGTCACGGTAGAGCTGCAGAAAACGAGGCCGCAGCGCCTCGAACCGGGCGCCCTCGAGGTGGGGAAACCCGCATCGCAACACGGCCACCGAACCGTTCGACACCTGTTTGCGGATCAACGCATAGTCGAGCGGCTCGAGGCCGCACTGCTGGCGCAGGGTGTTGAGACACCACGCCATATCGGGCGCCGTGTCGAGCAGCGTGCCGTCCAGATCGAACAGCGCACAGGCAAGCGGGGAGGTTGGCTTCACGGCGCGCCGTGTTCGAAGTGGGCGAGATAGTTGACGCCCGGATCGCGAACGAGACTTGCCGAGCGCAGCAGCGGGTTATAGCCGATGCCGCTGACATCCTTCAACGTCAGATGCTGTGCGCGCGCCAGCGCCGAGAGTTCGGAGGGGCGCAGCAGTTTTGCGTACTCGTGCGTGCCGCGCGGAATCAGGTTCAGTAGATATTCCGCTCCGACAATGGCCGTCAGAAACGATCGCAGATTGCGATTGATGGTGGAGATGAAGAGCTGGCCGCCCGGTTGCAGCAACTGGGCCAGCGCGCGCATCAGTACCGTCGGGCTGGGCACGTGCTCGATCAGTTCCATGCACGTGACCACATCGAAGGGCTCGCCACCCTGCTGTGCGAACTGCTCGGCGGAGTTGATCCGGTAATCGACCGATACCTGGCTCTCGTGCGCGTGCAGCCGCGCAATCTCTATCATCGAGGGCGCAAGATCGATCGCCGTGACCTGTGCGCCGGCACCGGAAAGCGCCTCGGCCAGCAGTCCACCGCCGCAACCCACGTCCAGCACGCGGCGGCCGGCGAGCGTGGCGCGCTGCGCGATGTACCGAAAACGCACGGGATTGAGCGCGTGCAGCGGGTGAAAGGCACCGCGCGGATCCCAGAACTCATGCGCCAGCGCGTCGAATTTGCGCACCTCGGGATCGAGCTCGGCGGCGGGGGCGGTCTGAGTGGTCTCCATGGTGGAAGTATAGCTTCCGGCACCGTCCGAAGGCAGCCGAAACATGCTAGAATTACCGGCTTAATTCCAGGCGCAGCGACCAAACAAATAGTGACCGATATAGCCCGCGAAATCGTGCCCGTCAGTCTCGAAGACGAGATGCGGCAGTCCTATCTCGACTATGCCATGAGTGTCATCGTCGGACGCGCCCTGCCGGACGTCCGTGATGGACTGAAACCGGTTCACAGGCGCGTGCTGCACGCGATGCGCGAACTCGGCAACGACTACAACCGCGCTTACAAGAAGTCCGCGCGCGTGGTCGGCGACGTGATCGGTAAGTACCACCCGCACGGCGACACGGCGGTCTACGACACCATCGTGCGTATGGCGCAGTCGTTTTCGATGCGCTACATGCTGGTCGACGGCCAAGGCAATTTTGGCTCGGTCGACGGCGACATGCCGGCGGCAATGCGCTACACCGAAGTGCGCATGTCGAAACTGGCGCACGAGCTGCTGGCGGACATCGACAAGGAAACCGTCGACTTCGTCCCCAACTACGATGAGTCCGAGAGCGAACCGTCGGTCATGCCGACGCGGATACCGAATCTGCTGATCAATGGCTCTTCGGGCATCGCGGTCGGCATGGCGACCAACATTCCGCCGCACAACCTGACCGAGATCGCCAACGCGCTGCTGGCGCTGATCGAGGATCCTACGCTGTCGCTGGCCGGACTCATGCAGCATGTGCCGGGACCGGACTTTCCTACCGCCGGCATCATCAACGGCGCGCAGGAGATCGTCACCGCCTACAAGACCGGGCGCGGACGGCTGTCGATCCGGGCGCGGGCACACTTCGAGGACCAGGAGAGCGGCAACCGCCAGTCGATCATCGTCACCGAGCTGCCTTATCAGGTGAACAAGGCCCGGTTGCTCGAGCGCATCGCCGATCTGGTGCGCGGCAAGCAGATCGACGGCATCTCCGAGCTGCGCGACGAGTCCGATAAGGACGGCATGCGCGTCGTGATAGAGCTAAAGCGTGGCGAAGTGCCGGAAGTGGTCCTGAACAACCTCTACGCGCAGACGCCGATGGAAACGGTGTTCGGCATCAACATGGTGGCGCTGCTCGATGGGCAGCCGCGCCTGATGTCGCTCAGGGAAATGCTCGATGCGTTCCTGCGCCATCGGCGCGAGATCATCACGCGACGTACGATCTTCGAGCTGCGCCGCGCTCGCGAACGCGCCCATATCCTGGAGGGGCTGGCGGTCGCGCTGGCCAACATCGACGAGATCATCGCGCTGATCAAGGCTTCGCCGACGCCGGCGGAAGCTCGCGCGGCCATGCTGGCGCGCAGCTGGCTGCCGGGCGTGGTCAGTGAGCTGCTCGAGCGCTCCGGCGCGCAGGGCACTCGCCCCGACCGGCTCGGCGCGGAATTCGGGCTGAGTGCGCAGGGTTATCGTCTGAGCGAGGTACAGGCGCAGGCGATTCTCGACATGCGGCTGCACCGGCTAACCGGTCTGGAGCAGGACAAGATCGTCGAGGAGTATCAGGAGCTGCTGGGTCAGATAGTCGATCTGCTGGACATCCTTGCCCGGCCCGAGCGACTGACCGAAGTGATGCGCGCCGAGATCATCGAAATCCGCGAGAACTACGGTGACGCGCGTCGGACCGAGATCAACCGCGATCACCTGAACCTCAGCACCGAGGATCTGATCGAGCCGCAGGATGTGGTCGTGACCCTCTCGCACGCCGGCTACGCGAAGGCACAACCGGTTTCCGACTATCAGGCGCAGCGCCGCGGTGGGCGCGGGCGCGCCGCAACGGCGGTCAAGGACGAGGACTTCATCGAGAAGTTCTTCGTCGCGCACACCCACGACACGCTGCTGTGCTTCTCCAATCGCGGCAAGATCTACTGGCTGCGCGTGTTCGAGCTGCCGCAGGGCGGCTTCGGTTCGCGCGGCAAGCCGATCGTCAATCTGCTGCCGCTCGAAGAGGGTGAGAAGATCAGCGCCGTGCTGCCGGTGAAGCAGTTCGACGAGCAGCATTTCGTATTCATGGCGACCAGCAGTGGCACGGTCAAGAAGACGCCTCTGGCTGCCTTCTCCCGGCCGCGGCCGAGCGGCATCATCGCGCTCGACCTGCGCGGTGAAGACCATCTGGTCGGCGTGTCGCTGACCGACGGCGAACGCGAGATCATGCTGGTGACGAGCGGCGGCAAGTCCATCCGCTTCCATGAGAATGAAGTGCGGCCGATGGGGCGTGAAGCTGCTGGCGTGATCGGAGTGCGGCTGGGTGAAAATCAACGCGTCATCTCGCTGCTGGTATTGGGCGACGGCCTGGTGCTGACCGCATCGGAGAGCGGCTACGGCAAGCTCACGCCGCTCGAGGAATTTCCGAGTCATGGCCGCGGTGCGCAGGGTGTCATCGCGCTGCAGACCACGGAGCGCAACGGCGCGACCGTGGCAGCATTGCAGGTGCAGGCGGGCGACGAGCTGATGCTGATCAGTTCGACCGGCACGCTGGTGCGCACACCAGTGGCTGATATCTCGATCGTCGGTCGCAATACGCAGGGCGTGCGGCTGATCAGGCTGGGAGAGGGTGAGCGTCTCACCGGCATCGAACGGGTGGCCGGTCTGGAGACGAGCGACGATGTGCTGCCGCCCCCCGAGGGTGACAGCGACGAAGCCAGTCCCGCCAGCTAAGATACGCCCGCCAAGTCTGACGACATCACAAGGGTATTTCCGTGCGTGTATTTAATTTTGCGGCAGGTCCGGCGGCATTGCCGCTCGAAGTATTGGAGCAGGCACGGGAGGAGCTGACCGACTGGCATGGCAGCGGCATGTCGGTGATGGAGATGAGTCACCGCAGCAAGGCGTTCATCGGTGTCGCCTCGCAGGCCGAAGCCGATCTGCGCGAACTGCTGGCTATTCCCGCCAACTACAAAGTCCTGTTCATGCAGGGCGGCGCGACCGGCATGTTCTCGGCGATCCCGATGAACCTGACCGGACCCGAGCACACGATCGACTTCGTCAACACCGGATCCTGGTCCAAGAAAGCGATCGGCGAGGCCAAGCGCTACGCGAAGGCGGTGGTGGTCGCGGACGCCGGTGGTAACTATACGAGTGTGCCGCCGCAGAGCGCATGGAAGCTCAGCACGGGTGCGAGCTACCTGCATTACTGCGCCAACGAGACCATCGGCGGCGTGGAGTTTCCCTTCGTGCCCGAGGTGTCGGTACCGCTCGTGTGCGATATGTCATCGACCATCCTGTCGCGGCCGATCGATGTCAGCCGTTTCGGCCTCATCTATGCCGGCGCACAGAAGAACATAGGTCCCGCTGGCATCTGTGTCGTGATCGTGCGCGACGACCTGATCGGTCACGCGCGCCCCGGTACGCCCTCGGTATGGGACTTCAAGTCAATGGCCGACGAAGGCTCGATGCTCAACACGCCGCCAACCTTTGCCTGGTATCTGGCCGGTCTGGTGTTCCAGTGGATCAAGCGTCAGGGCGGTCTCAACGGTATGCTCCAGCGCAACCGCGCCAAGGCGGAGTTGCTCTACAAGACCATCGACGAGAACGCTTTCTATCGCAATCCCGTCGAAGTGCAGAGCCGCTCCTGGATGAATGTCCCCTTTACGCTCGCGAAGCCTGAGCTCGATTCGACCTTCCTCAGCGAAGCGAAGAGTGCGGGACTCACCAATCTCGAGGGTCATCGTTCCGTTGGCGGCATGCGCGCCAGCATCTACAACGCGGTACCGCTGGAAGCAGTCAAGGCACTGACCGACTTCATGCTGCAGTTCTCGCGTCGCCACGGCTAAGCCGCAGGAAGTCGATCATGGGATTCCGGATCCTCACGCTGAACAACATCAGTGTGCGCGGGCTCGAACGCCTGCCACGCCAGAGCTACGAAGTATCGGGCGACGTCGGCACCCCGGATGCGATCCTGGTGCGCTCCGCCGATATGCACAAGTCGCCGGTAGCGTCGTCGGTGCTCGCGGTCGCGCGCGCGGGTGCAGGGGTCAACAACATTCCGGTCGAGCAGCTCAGTCAGCGCGGCGTGCCGGTTTTCAATGCGCCTGGCGCCAATGCCAATGCCGTCAAGGAACTCGTGCTTGCCGGGCTGTTCCTGGCAGCGCGCAACATCTGTCAGGCCTGGGCCTACGCGCGCGACGTCGCGGGCGACGACAAGGCGATCGATACGGCCGTCGAGGCGCACAAGAAGAACTTCGTCGGCTTCGAACTGCCGGGGCGCACGCTTGGCGTCATCGGGCTCGGTGCCATCGGCGTACAGGTGGCCAACAGTGCCCACGGTCTCGGCATGAAGGTGCTCGGCTACGATCCGCAGATCACCGTCACGCGCGCCTGGCAGCTGTCATCGTCGGTTGAACAGGCACTGTCGCTCGACGATCTGTTCGCGCGTGCCGATATCATCAGCGTGCACGTGCCGCTACTCGACGCGACGCGCGGACTGATCAATGCGGCGCGCCTGGGGAAGATGCGCCCGGGTAGCGCGGTGCTCAACTTCTCGCGTGCGCCGATCGTCAACGAGCGGGACATGGTGGCGGCGCTCGATGCCGGACACCTGCATGCCTATATCTGCGACTTCCCGAGCAATGCGCTGAAATCCCACCCGCGCGCCGTGACGCTGCCGCACCTGGGGGCTTCCACCAATGAGGCGGAGGAAAACTGCGCCATCATGGCGGCCGATTCGTTGCGCGAGTTTCTCGAGCAGGGACAAATCCGCAACAGCGTCAACTTTCCGGAAGCCGTGCTGCCTCGGCAGATGGGTTCACTTCGAATCGCGATCGCCAACCGCAATGTGCCCAACATGGTCGGCCAGATCTCCACCTGCCTCGCGGGTGCGGGCTTGAATATCACCGAACTGCTGAACCGCTCGCTGCGTGAGTACGCTTACACGCTGGTGGACGCCGAAGGCAATGCGGATGAGAAGCTGATGCAAAATATCCGCGCCATCGACGGCGTGTTGTCCGCCCGGCTCATCCGGGCGGCTGAGTAGGCCCAATTCAGGACTCGCCGGATGCCACGTCGTAGCAAAACCCCCGCCGCCAATGCCAAGCCTGCCAAGCCGACGGGCAAATCAGCATCGGCCGCTAAATCGGCATCGGCGGGCAAGCCGCCGGCCGGTGACCTGAGTTCGCTGCGCGGACAGATCGACTCGGTCGATCGGCATCTGCATGAACTCATCAACGAACGCGCGCGATTGGCGCAGCAGGCCGGCATCTCGAAGCATCGCGACGGTCATACGGTCGACTTCTATCGGCCCGAGCGCGAGGCCGAAGTTCTGCGCATGGCGCTCGAGCGCAATCACGGTCCGCTGCGCAACGAGGAAGTCGTGCGGCTGTTCCGGGAAATCATGTCGGCGTGCCTGGCACAGGAAGAGCCGCTGAAGGTCGCCTTCCTGGGGCCTGAGGGCACGTTCACGCAGCAGGCGGTGCTGAAGCATTTCGGGCACTCGGTACGCGCGCTCGCGCTGCCGACGGTCGACGAGGTGTTCCATGAGGTCGAAGCCGGCGCGGCCGACTTCGGTGTCGTGGCGATCGAGAATTCATCCGAGGGGACGATCACCAACACGCTCGACCGCTTCCTGGTCAGTCCGCTGCACATCTGCGGCGAGGTGGAACTGCGGGTGCATCATTGCCTGATGGGCAAGATGGATGCGTTCGAGCGCGTCGTTCGCGTGTGCGCACACAGTCAGGCACTCGCGCAGACCCGTGGCTGGCTGGACGAACACCTGCCGGATGCCGAGCGCGTTCCGGTGGCCAGCAATGCCGAGGGCGCAAGACGTGCGCGCGACGAGCAGGGCACCGCCGCAGTGGCGGGCGAGGTCGCCGCGGAAGTCTACGGTCTCAACGTGCTGGCGGCCGAGATCGAAGACCGGCCCGACAACGCCACGCGTTTTCTCGTGATCGGTCGCAAGCTGCTGCGTGCCAGCGGCGCCGACCGGACGACGCTGTTGCTGTCGACCGGCGAGACAGGCGGTCCCGGCGCGTTGCTGCGACTGCTCGAGCCGCTGGCGAAGCACAGGATCAGCATGACGCGTATCGAGTCACGGCCCTCCCGCAAGCGCAAGTGGGACTACGTGTTCTTCATCGACATCGATGGGCATGCCGAAGATTCGAATGTGGCCAAAGCGCTGGGTGCGCTGAAAGATCGCGCTTCACTGTTCCGGGTTCTGGGCTCCTATCCGCGCGCGGTGCTGTGAGCAAGACTGTCGTCAAGGACGCGCATCCCAGCCGGCTTGCAGTTCCCGCGGTGCGGCAGCTGGCACCCTATATCCCCGGTAAACCGATCGGTGAGCTGACGCGGGAGTACGGCGTCCAGGACATCATCAAGCTCGCGTCGAACGAAAACCCGTACGGGCCGAGCTCAGGCTCGCTGGCGGCCATGCGGCAGGCGCTCGATGGACTCTGGCTCTACCCGGACGGCAGTTCGCACGATCTCAAGGCCGCCCTGGCGGAGCACCTGTCGGTCGATCCGGCATGCATCACGCTTGGCAACGGTTCCAACGATCTGCTGGTACTGCTTGCCGAGTCGTTCCTGACGCCTGCGACCAACGCAATCTATTCGCAGCATGGATTCGCCATCTATCCGCTGGTGATTCGTGCAACCGGCGCGCGTGTCATCGAGGTGCCGGCGCTGGGCGATGACAGCAGCATGCCGCTCGGCCACGATCTCGATGCGATGCTGGCCTCGATCGATGCACAGACGCGGCTGGTGTTCATCGCCAACCCCAACAACCCAACCGGCACCTGGGCGCAGCCGGATGCGGTGCGCGAATTCGTACGTCGCGCGGGGCCGGATACGCTGGTGGTGCTGGACGAAGCTTATTTCGAATACGGCCGGCTTCGCGGTACTCAGGATGGGATCGCCTGGCTGACCGACTCGCCCAACCTGGTAGTCACACGCACGTTCTCCAAAGCCTATGGGCTAGCGGGTGCGCGCGTCGGCTACGCCGTATCGCATCCTGACGTGGCCGACGTGCTCAACCGGCTGCGCGCGCCATTCAACGTCAACAGCATCGCGCAGGCGGGCGCGCTCGCGGCGCTCGCCGATGCAGCTCACATGCAGCGCTCAACCGAAGCGACCATGCGTGAGCTCGCCCGGGTCGAGGCGGCGATCAAAACAATGAATCTATGGAGCGCGCCCTCGGCGACCAATTTCCTGCTGCTGCGTACCGGCGTCGCGGCGTCGCAGATATACGATCGGCTGCTGCGCGACGGTGTGATCGTGCGCCCGATCGGGGGGTTGCCGGATGCGCTGCGCATCTCGATCGGCATGCCGGCCCAGAACGATCGCATGCTGGCGGCGTTGAAAAGGGCAATGTCATGAGTGGCGTCGGCGCGAAGCTGCGCTACCGGGTACAGCCTGCGACGAGCGTGCACGGCGAACTGCACCTGCCGGGAGACAAATCGATTTCGCATCGCGCGCTGATGTTGGGCGGTATCGCTGACGGCACCACGGAAATCTCCGGGTTTCTTGCCAGCGAGGATTGCCTGTCGACGCTGTCGGCGCTGCGGGCGATGGGTGTGAACATCGAGCAGCCGCAGGCCGACCGCGTGCGCGTGCACGGCGCTGGCCGCGATGGACTTCAAGCGGCGGCGGCGGCGCTGGACGTCGGCAATGCCGGCACCGCCATCCGTTTGTTGATGGGGCTGCTGGCGGGACAACGTTTCGATTCCACGCTGGTCGGCGATTCTTCGCTGATGCGCAGGCCGATGGAGCGGGTGGCGCGGCCACTGCGCTCGATGGGCGCGCGGATCGATACCGCCGACGGCAAGCCGCCGGTCCGCCTGCATGGCGGATCGGCGCTCAACGCCATCGATTACGCGATGCCGATGGCCAGTGCCCAGGTGAAGTCGGCCATCCTGCTCGCGGCGATGTACGCGAACGGTACGACGCGGGTGCAGGAGCCGGCACCGACCCGCGATCACACTGAACGCATGTTGCGCGGCTTCGGCGTCGAACTGACGAGCCAGGGAGGTGCGGTCAGTCTGACGGGCGGACAGCGCCTGCAGGGCTGCCGGATCGACGTGCCCGCGGATTTTTCGTCGGCCGCGTTCTTCCTGGTCGCCGGCTGCCTGGGCGCGCCGGAGGGACTCACCCTTCGATCGGTCGGGATCAACCCGACGCGCACCGGATTGCTGGAGATGCTGAGGATGATGGGGGCGCAGATCGAACTGGTGCCGTGTTCGGGTCTGAGCGGCGATGAGCCGGTCGCGGACATTCACGTACGGCGCAGTTCGCTGCGGGGGATCCGTGTGCCCGAGGCGCTGGTCCCGCTGGCGATCGACGAATTTCCGGTGTTCTTCATCGCGGCAGCCGCGGCCAGCGGCGAAACACTGGTGACCGGGGCGAGCGAGCTGCGCGTGAAGGAGACGGACCGTCTGGCCGTTATGGCCAGGGGGCTGCAGGCGCTCGGCGCACGCTGCGAATTGCTTCCGGATGGGATCCGCATCGAAGGCGGCGCACCACTGCGGGGCGGTTATGTCGACAGCGATGGCGATCACCGGATCGCCATGGCTTTTTCGATCGCGTCCCTACTTGCCAGCGGGCCGCTGGAAATCGACGATGTAGCCAATGTCGCGACCTCGTTTCCGGGCTTTGCCGGTCTGGCGCGCCAGGCAGGACTGCGACTTCACGATTGATACTGATTGAAAGGGAAGGGCATGAACGCGCCCGTGGTGACGATCGACGGCCCGAGCGGTTCGGGTAAGGGGACGGTCAGCCGGCTGATCGCGAGCCGTACGGGCTGGCACCTGCTCGACAGCGGCGCCCTGTACCGCCTCGTGGGTCTGTCGGGTTCGCTGCAGGGCCTTAACGTAGACGATGTCGCGGGGCATACCGGCATCGCCGACCGGATGCAGGTTCGTTTCGGCACCGGTCGCGAGGAGTCGATCGAGCTGGACGGTCGCGACGTGACCGCCGAGATCCGTACCGAGACTGCCGGGGCCGGCGCATCGCGCGTCGCAGCATGGCCGTCCGTCCGCGCGGCGCTGCTGGAACGGCAGCGCGCATTCCGGCGCCCGCCTGGACTGGTGGCCGACGGACGCGATATGGGCAGCGTGATTTTCCGCGATGCCGCCCTCAAAGTATTCTTGACAGCGAGCGCCGAAGAGCGCGCCTTAAGACGCTATAACCAGTTGAAAGAGAAGGATTCTGGTGTTAGCCTTGCCGCCCTTTCGCTCGAGATCGCGGAACGCGATCGGCGCGATTCGACACGGTCCGTAGCGCCGCTGGTCGCGGCCGCCGACGCGATCGTCCTGGACTCGACTGCCATGACGGTAATCGAGGTCGTGGACGAGGTTCTGACGTTCGGTCGCAGCCGCTCGCTTTGGCCCTGATCTTAAGAATCGCTCCCGAGTGTGAAAGTTGTGTATGTGTCGACGCCGCATGGATGCGGTCGTCTTTAAACCATGACCCGTCGGGCCGGAGGCCTGATCGGACCGATAAGCACGGCGACGTGCGAGAGAGTGTATGAGCGAAGTCCTTAGCGAAAATTTCAGCGAAAGTTTCAGCGAGATGTTCGAACAGAGCCTGGCGAATCAACGTATTCGTCCCGGCATGATCCTCACCGGCCTGGTGGTCGATGTGGGTTCCGACGTGGTGATCGTCAACGTCGGACTGAAGTCCGAAGCGGTGATACCGCTCGAGCAATTCAAGAACGAACGTGGCGAGATCGAAGTCGCCGCGGGCGATCAGGTCGAAGTCGCGCTCGATTCTGTGGAAGACGGCACCGGCGAGACGCGCCTGTCGCGTGAGAAGGCCAAGCGAGCCCGCACCTGGACCCGTCTCGAAGAAGCTTTCAACAAGGCCGAGATCGTCACCGGCATCATTTCCGGCCGCGTGAAGGGCGGTTTCACCGTCGAGATCGATCACGTGCGCGCATTCCTGCCCGGATCGCTGGTGGACGTGCGCCCGGTGCGCGACACCGGCTATCTCGAAGGCAAGCCGCTCGAGTTCAAGGTGATCAAGCTCGATCAGAAGCGCAACAACGTCGTGGTATCACGGCGTGCGGTTGTCGAACAGGAATTCTCTGCTGAGCGCACCGCGCTGATGGACAACCTGCAGGAAGGTGCCGTCGTGCGTGGCGCGGTCAAGAATCTGACCGACTACGGTGCATTCGTGGATCTGGGCGGCATCGATGGTCTGCTGCATATCACCGACATGGCCTGGAAGCGCGTCAAGCATCCGTCCGAGGTCGTGAAGGTCGGCGACGAGATCGACGTGCGGATTCTGAAGTTCGATCGCGAGCGCTCACGCGTGTCGCTGGGCCTGAAGCAGCTCGGCGCCGATCCGTGGGAGAACATTGCACGCCGGTATCCGCCCAACACCCGTGTGTTCGGCAAGGTCACCAACATTGCCGACTACGGCGCGTTCGTCGAGATCGAGGACGGCGTCGAAGGTCTGGTGCACGTCTCCGAGATGGATTGGACCAACAAGAACGTCAATCCTGCCAAGGTCGTGCACACCGGCCAGGAAGTCGAAGTAATGGTGCTCGACGTCGACGAGGAGCGTCGCCGCATCTCGCTCGGCCTCAAGCAGTGCAAGGCCAATCCGTGGAAGGAATTCGCGGAGAACCACAACCGCGGCGATCACGTTGCCGGTCAGATCAAATCGATCACCGACTTCGGTATCTTCATCGGGTTGCCTGGCAACATCGACGGTCTGGTGCACCTGTCCGATATCTCCTGGGATCTGCCGGGCGAAGAAGCAGTGCGCAATTACCAGAAAGGCCAGCAGGTCGAGGCGATGGTGCTGTCGATCGATCCGGAGCGCGAGCGCATCTCGCTCGGCGTCAAGCAGCTCGCCAAGGATCCGTTCTCGGCGTTCGTGGCCGAGAATCCGAAGGGCAGTATCGTCAAGGGTACCGTCAAGGAAGTCGATCAGCGCGGCGCGGTGATCGATCTTGGCAACGGTATCGATGGCCAGCTGCGCGCTTCCGAACTCGGACGCGATCGGGTCGACGATGCACGTGCGGTGCTGAAGGTCGGTGACGAGATCGAGTCCAAGTTCATCGGCGTCGATCGCAAGACGCGCACGATCTCGCTGTCGATCAAGGCCAAGGAAGTACACGAGGAGGCCGAAGCGGTGCAGAACTATCGCTCCGAGCAACCGACCTCGGGTACCAGCCTGGGAGATTTGCTCAAGGAACAGATCCAGGGTTCGGATCGTAGCTGATAGCACCTCCCGCTCAATCGCCCCGGGGGCCTCAATCGAGGCCTTCGGGGCGCTGATGTAGAACAACAGGAAGCGTGATGACGAAGTCCGAACTGATCGAAATCATTACAGCAAAACAAAAACATCTGCCGGCCAAGGACGTGGAGCTGGCGCTGAAGCAGATGCTGGAAATCATGAGCGATTCGCTCGCAACGGGCGATCGCATCGAGATCCGCGGGTTCGGCAGCTTCTCGCTGCACTTTCGCCCGCCGCGGCAGGGACGCAATCCGAAGACCGGTGAAGCGGTAGCACTTGCAGGCAAATATGTTCCACACTTCAAACCGGGCAAGGATCTGCGCGAGCGCGTCAACAGCGGTGCGGATCGTCCGATTCGAGATTGAGTCAACGCGAGGAAAATAAAGTATGGCAGTAGCTGAGATTCGGACCGCAGTCTTTCCGGTAGCCGGCCGTGGCACGCGATTTCTGCCGGCAACCAAGGCCAGTCCGAAAGAGATGCTGCCAGTCGTCGACAAGCCACTGATCCAATACGCCGCCGAAGAAGCCCTGGCTGCCGGGGCGCGTCGTCTGGTATTCGTCACCGGCGCGTCGAAGCGGGCGATCGAAGATCATTTCGACACCGATGATGAGCTCGAACAGCTGCTGGAGTCGCAGGGCAAGTCTGAACTTGCGCGCCAGGTGCGCAGCATCCTGCCGAGCTATGCCTCCTGCATCTATATCCGCCAGCCTGCGCCGCTGGGCTTAGGCCATGCCGTGCTCTGTGCGTTGCCGGCCGTGGGCAACGAGCCGTTCTTCGTGCACCTGGCGGATGATCTGATCGATGCCGACGTGCCGGCGCTGAAGCAGATGGCGGAGACGTACAAGGCACGCGGTGGCAGCGTGCTGGGCGTCGAAGAGGTACCGAAGAAGGACACGGACAAGTACGGCATCGTCGAGAGCGAGGCCGGTGATGGTGTCGTCAGCCGTATCAAGGGCATTGTCGAGAAGCCGAAGCCCGAAGTTGCCCAGTCGAATCTTGCGGTGGTTGGACGTTATGTCCTGACGCCGGGCGTTTTCGATGAGCTCGAAAGGGTCGGACAGGGTGCCGGCGGCGAAATTCAGCTGACCGACGGTATCGCCCGTCTGATGCAGCGCGAGGCGGTCTATGCGCACCGATTTACCGGTAAGCGCTATGACTGCGGCAACAAACTCGGGTACCTGCAGGCGACGGTGGAGATGGCACTCAAGCATCCCTCGCTTGGAAAGGATTTTCGCACTTATATGAAGAAGATCGCCGGCAGCCTCGCCGACTGAGCGCCGCTCCGGGTCCTCGTGCGTCCGAGCGCTATTCGCGATCAGGGAAGGGAAGTGCGTCACAATTCCGGAGCTTCCCAGGGTGCGTGGCCCGCAAAATATGGCCTATGGATCAGTGATTTAGGCTAGGAAGAGCGTTCAAGAAACGCCGTCGGTGGCCGATACCCCTCTCGGGCTCACTTTGCCCGAAGGATTCGCACGCTACATGTTCGCCCTTATCGGAACCGCCATCGTCATCGGGTGTGTCGTCGGCAGCTTCCTCGTCGAAGGCGGCAGCGTCATGCTGCTGTGGCATCCGGCGGAAGTGGTGACGATATGCGGCGCGGCATTGGGCGCGTTCGTCATCAGCAATCCCATCAAGATCGTGAAGGCATCCTTTGCCTCGTCCATCGGTCTCGTGAAGGGTCCGAAGTACAAGCGTGAAGACTACGTCGATCTGTTGAAGCTGCTCTACGACATCCTGGTGAAGATCCGCAAGTCCGGCATGCTTGCGATCGAGGCCGACATCGAGAAGCCGCACGAGAGCAAACTGTTCTCCGAATATCCGCGCATCGTCGCCGATCACCACATGGTCGAGTTCATCACCGACTGTCTGCGCCTGATCATCGGCGGCAACCTCGATCCGCACGAACTCGAGAGCCTGCTGGACTACGAACTGGAGACTCATCATCACGAGGCCGAGGGGCCGGCCCATGCGATTCAGAAAGTTGCCGACGCGCTGCCGGGTTTCGGCATCGTGGCGGCGGTGCTGGGTATCGTGAACACGATGGCTGCGATCGATGGCGCAAGTTCGGCCGAGATCGGTGAAAAGGTAGGCGCGGCGCTGGTTGGAACCTTCCTCGGCATTCTCGTGGCCTACGGCATCGTCGGCCCGATCGCCTCCGCGGTGGAGCATCGCGTGCACGAGGAGAGCAAGGTTTTCGACGTCGTCAAGATGGCGCTGGTGGCGAGCGTTCGTGGCTACGCCCCGCCGGTGGCGGTCGAGTTCGCACGCAAGCTGCTGTGGTCGGATGTGCGTCCCACGTTCGGTGACCTCGAGACTCATTTGAAGGGCAAGGGCAGGGCGGGCGCCAAGGAAGCCGCTTGAGCGAGAAGGACGAAAAACGCCCGATCATCCTCGTCAAGAAGATCAAAAAGGCTGGCGGCCACCATGGCGGCGCCTGGAAGGTCGCCTATGCCGACTTCGTGACGGCGATGATGGCGTTCTTCATGGTCATGTGGCTGATCGCGTCGGTGAACAAGGAAACGCGCGCGGCGATCTTCGACTACTTCAAGAATCCCAGCATGGAGAAGGGCAATTCGCCCAAAGCGGCGCCGGGACAGATGGGCCCTGGGGGCGCCAGCACCAGCGTGATCAACATGCGCGGCGGGTTGGATGCGCGTAAGTCCTCCTCGCCGCTGTCCACCGGGCTGGGGACGCCGACCAACGGCATGACCGACCATCCGACCATGAGCAGGCTGCCGAGCGGCAGCGCCGAGGAAGCCAAGAAGCAGGCAGCGGAGGCCGAGCGCCAGAAGCTCGAATCGCTGATGGCCGAACTCAAGGCTGCCATCGGCAAGAGTCAGGCGCTGGCGCCGTACAAGGACCAGTTGCTGCTCGATGTCACGCCGGAAGGCCTGCGCATCCAGGTAGTCGATGCGCAGAACCGGCCCATGTTCGACCTCGGCAGCTCCCAGCTGAAGAGCTATTCCTCCGACATCATGAAGTCGCTGGCGCCGTATCTGAACACCGTACCCAATCACATCAGCCTTGCCGGTCACACGGACACCACCCCGTTCGTCGCGCAGGGTGGTTACAACAACTGGGATCTGTCGACCGACCGCGCGAATGCCGCGCGGCGGGCACTCGAGAGCGGCGGGCTCGAGCCAGGCAAAGTCTCGCGCGTCGTAGGTTTGTCCTCGTCGGTGCTGTTCGACAAAGAGAACGCGCGCGATCCCATCAACCGCCGCATCAGCATCATCGTCATGACGCAGGAAGCGGAGGCGTCGGCGCTGAAGACCGATACTGCGACGGAGATTCCAGTGGAGACGGCGACGGAGGCATTGCGCAAGGTCGAGGGGGCTACCGATGCGTCGGCCCCCGCCGGCGCCGGCGGCGAGCCGGCCGCGCAGGGCGCATCCACCGCTGCCGCTACGTCCGCAGGGTCTGCCGCAGCGGCAGCATCTGCGCCGCCGACCCCCGCCATCAGGGCTGCGCCCGCGCTCATGCAGGCGGGAGGTTCCGGTACGCCAGATTCCATACCCATCATCCAGATCACCGAGAGGGACCCCCCGCCCGCCCGGTAGCCGACCCGCATGCTAGGCTGCGCCGCCTGTTCCACTTAGTCGGAGGGCCGTATGGCGCGCGAAGGCTCCGTGCTGGGCACCATCGGCAACACGCCGATGCTCGAACTGCGCAATCTGGACACCGGCTGCTGCCGGCTGTTCGTCAAACTCGAAAATCAGAATCCCACCGGATCGATCAAGGACCGCATCGGCCTGTCGATGATCGAGGCCGCCGAGCGCGACGGTCACATCCGTCCGGCCAGCGATCCGCCGGCCACGATCATCGAAGCGACAGCGGGTAATACCGGACTCGGACTGGCGCTGGTTGCCGCGCAGAAGGGCTATCGCCTGGTGCTCGTGATTCCGGACAAGATGTCGCAGGAAAAGATCCTGCATCTGCGGGCACTGGGCGTGCAGGTCCGGCTGACCCGCAGCGACGTCGGCAAGGGTCACCCCGAGTACTATCAGGATCTGGCAGCAAAGCTGGCCAGCGAGACGCCGAACAGCTTTTACGTCAACCAGTTTGCCAATCCCGCCAACCCGCTGGCGCACGAGGCGACCACGGGACCCGAGATCTGGGCGCAGAGCGGGCAGATGCTGGACGCGGTCGTGGTCGGCGTCGGCAGCGGCGGAACGCTCACGGGCCTGTCGCGCTACTTCGCGCGCGTTGCCCCGCACGTCGAGATGGTACTGGCCGACCCCAAAGGATCGGTCCTTGCGGACATCGTCAAGACCGGCAGCATTCAGCAGCCGGCGGGCTCGTGGCTGGTGGAGGGTATCGGCGAGGACTTCGTGCCGCCGAACTGCGACCTGTCGCGCGTGCGCAGCGCCTATACGATCACCGACGCCGAGAGCTTCTACACCGCGCGCTCACTGCTGTCCCGTGAGGGAATCCTCGGCGGGTCGAGCACCGGTACGCTGGTCGCGGCGGCGTTGCGTTACTGCAAGGATCAGACTTCGCCGAAGCGGGTGGTGACCTTCGTGCCGGACAGCGGCAACAAGTACCTCGGTAAGATGTACAACGACTTTTGGATGTTCGACCAGGGCCTGCTGGACCGGCCGCGCACCGGCAACCTGCTCGATCTGATCGTCAGGCGCTATCAGGAGGGTGGCGCGGTGACGCTGGCGCCTTCCGACACCCTGCTGCAGGCCTATCGACGTATGCGGCTGTACGATGTGTCGCAGGTTCCGGTGATGCAGGGCGAACAGGTGATCGGCATCGTCGACGAATCGGATCTGGTGCTGCACATGCATACCGATCCGGCCCGCTTCAAGGATCGCGTCGACAGCGCGATGGTAAAGAGCGTCGAGACGATCGCGCCTGATGCGCCGATCGCCGACCTGCTGCCGATCTTTCGGCGCGACCACGTGGCGATCGTGGCGGATCGCGGGCAGTTCGTCGGGCTGATCACCAAGATCGACCTGCTGAATTATCTGCGCAAACAACTGGTCTGATTAAAGTACGACATGACAGAGAAACGCCAAAGCCTCTCGCAGGCATTCGCGACCCGCACGATTCACGGCGGCCAGGTGCCCGATCCCAGCACCGGCGCGGTGATGCAGCCGATCTATGCAACCTCGACGTATGCGCAGAAGAGCCCCGGCGTGCATCAGGGCTTCGAATATTCGCGCAGTCAGAATCCGACCCGATTTGCCTACGAGCGTTGCGTGGCGGGTCTGGAGGGCGGGCAACGCGGCTTTGCGTTCGCGTCGGGTCTCGCGGCGACGGCGACTTTCCTGGAACTGTTCAAACCGGGCGACCATGTGATCGCGTCGGATGATCTCTACGGTGGCAGCCGGCGCCTGTTCACGCGCGTGCGCGAGTCGTCCGCGGGTCTCTCGTTCACCTATGTCGACCTGCGCGATCTGGCGCAGGTGGAAGCTGCCATTCGGCCGCAGACGCGCCTGATCTGGGTGGAGACACCCAGCAACCCGATGCTGAAGCTCGCTGACCTCGCGGCGCTGAAGCAGATTGCGCAGCGGCACCGGTTGACGGCAGCGGCTGACAATACTTTTGCCTCGCCTTACCTGCAACGGCCGCTGGAAGCAGGGTTCGATGTGGTGATGCACTCGGGCACCAAATACCTGAACGGTCATTCGGACGTCGTCAACGGCGTGCTGGTGGTCGGCGACAACGCCGAACTGGCCGAGCGCCTCGCGTTCCTGCAAAACTCGATCGGTGCCATTGCCGGCCCGTTCGATGCCTTCCTGGCGCTGCGCGGAGTCAAGACGTTGGCGCTGCGCATGCAGCGGCATTGCGAGAATGCACTGGAGCTGGCGAAGTTTCTCGAGCGGCATCCGAAAGTCGCCCGGGTGCACTATCCCGGCCTCGAATCGCATCCGCAGCATGCGCTGGCCCGGCGGCAGATGCGAGACCCGCAGGGCAATCCGGCGTTCGGAGGGATGATATCGATCGAACTGCAGGGGAGCCTCGAGGACTCGCGTCGCTTCCTCGAGCGTTGCGAGCTGTTTGCGCTGGCTGAGTCACTGGGCGGCGTCGAAAGCCTGATCGAGCACCCCGCCATCATGACGCACGCCAGCGTTCCGCGTGAGGCGCGCGCGGCGCTCGGAATCAGTGACACTCTGTGCCGGCTGTCGGTGGGCGTCGAAGCCATCGACGACCTGAAGGCCGATCTGCAGCAGGCGCTGCAGGGCTGATGCGGCGCCGATTGATCCTGCTGACGGTCGCCTGCCTGGGCGGCCGGGTTGCCATGGGCGCGGACCCACAACCCTACACAGTGAAGTTCGACGCCACCGGCAACAAAGCGCTGGATACCGCAATCAAAGGCAGCTCGCAGCTGGATTCGCTGCGTTCCACCGCACCGGTGGGCCCGTTCGCGCTGATCGGCCGCGCCCAGTCGGATGTGCGTCGGATGGAGACCGCGCTCGAGAGCTATGGGTTCTATCAGCACAAGGTCTCGATCACGATCTCCGGCCTGCCGATCGATGATCCGGGCCTGTCTCCGCTGTTGCTGGCGGCGCCGAGTTCCCCGGCAGCTCCCGTGCAGGTCCACATCGAGACCGGCCCGCTGTTTCACCTGCGCCATGTCACGCTCGAAGGCGACGTCGGCGATAAGGCCCGTGAGGCGTTCGGTCTGAAGGAGGGTGCGTCCGCCGCAGCGGCCGATGTGCTGGCCGCCGGATCCCGGCTGCAGGACGCGATGCAGGAAGAGGGTCATGCCTACGCCAAGGTGGACGAGCCGATCGCCTATATGGATGCGCACGATCCGCTGCTCGACGTTACTTACAAGGCAACACCGGGCCCGATCTATCATCTCGGTGACATCCGGATCCGCGGCCTCAAGCGCATGCATGCCTCGTTCGTACAGCGCCTGCTGACGATACACAGGGGGGACCTGTACGTCGCCAGCAAGGTCGAGCGAGCACGCAACACGCTGCTGTCATTGGGCGTCTTCAGCGGTGTCAGCGTGCACCTGCCCAAGCAGGAAGAGATTCATGACAGCGAGCTGCCGATCGTCTTCCGGGTCTCCGAGCGCAAGCGCCATGGCGTGAGTCTGCAGGCGGCGTACTCGACCGATCTCGGCGCCAGCGGCGGGGCCACCTGGACTGATCGCAATGCATTCGGCAATGCGGAGACGCTGGCCGTCACCGGCAGCATCATCAACGCAGGTGGCAATGCGACGCAGACGGTCGGCTACCAGGCCGGGGTGTCGCTGACACAGCCCGACTTCCTGCGCACCGATCAATCGCTGCAATACAACCTGGGGCTCCTCAAGCAGGATCTGGACGCCTACGATCAGGACGCGCTGACAGCCGGAGTGGCTATCAACCGAACGCTTTCGTCACGCTGGAAGGTCAGCATCGGCCTGACCGCCGAGCAGGAAAAAATCGAGCAGGAGACCGTGCCGAACCACTACACGCTGGTGGCATTGCCGATCACGCTGAAGTTCGACAGCACCGGGCTGTCGAACCCGCTGGACGATCCGCTGCACGGCATGCGCCTGTCTGCTGCGGTGACCCCGACGCAGTCCTTCAGCCGCTCATTCAACGGGATCGGCTTCGACCCGACGGGAAACAAGGTCGTTCCGATACCCGAGGGTGGCAGCGCAACTTTCGTGATCCTGCAGGGCACGCTTACCGGCTACCTTGATTTCGAGCGATTCGGCTGGAGCAGGCCCGGACAGAGCGTGCTGGCTGGGCGCGCCCTTGCCGCCCGCGCCTACGGCGCCACGCAATTCTCATTGCCGCCCGACCAGCGACTCTATGGCGGTGGCAGTGCCACGGTGCGCGGCTATGCCTATCAGTCGATCGGCCCGCAGTTCGTCGGTTCGCAGTTTCCCAATCCCAACGAGCCGGAGGGCGGCGTGGAACTGGCGGCGGTAAGCATCGAGCTGCGACAGCGCTTCACTGCCAGCATCGGCGGCGCATTCTTCGTCGATGCGGGTGCGGTAACCGCGAAGAGCGGGCTGTTCGAAGGACAGTTCCACGAAGACCCGGGCCAGGCACAGTACGAGACGGGCATCGGGGCCGGCACGGGCCTGCGCTACTACACGCCGATCGGACCGGTACGTATCGATGTGGCCATGCCGCTGAAGCACACCAACGTCAGCGGCAGTGTGCAGCTGTACGTCGGCCTGGGCCAGGCGTTTTAGCGGTGGCCCGCCGCAGCCGCATCGCACTGATCGCGCTGGGCGTCGTGGCACTATTGCCGCTGCTGGCAGTGGTCGCGGTCCTGATCATCGGCAATACGGACAGTGGGCGGCGTTTCATCGAGCGCACGACGTCGCAGCTGACACACGGTCAGGTGGTCCTGCAGGGACTGGCCGGACGCTTTCCCGACCGACTGCGATTCGCTTCGTTGCAGATCAGCGATCCTCAAGGTCCGTGGCTGACGGTCGAGGACGTCGCGCTCGACTCGGCGCCACTCGAATTGATCGGCAAGGTCGGCCGCGTCGAGCGGCTGCACGCCGGCAGGCTGGCGATCGCGCGTTCGCCCGACTACGGACCACCGAAGTCTCCCCCGAGCAAATCGCAGCAAGGTATGTGGTTCCGGGAGATCCGCCTGGATCAGCTCGACCTGCAACGCCTGGAACTGGGCGCTGCGCTGGCGGGCGAGGCGGTCGCCTTCAAGGTCAGCGGCGCCACGCGGCTGTATTCGCTGAACGACCTGCAATTGCAACTGCAGGCCGATCGACTCGACGCGGTGCCCTCGGCCTATCGATTGGAGGCGCGGGTCGACCGCCAGCAGGTCGATGTGCAGGCGACGCTCGAGGAAGGTGCGGGCGGACCGCTGACTCATCTGGCGCACGTACCGCAGATCGGCGCGCTGGCACTGCACGCGCAGTTGCATGGGCCGCGCGCTGCCGTGCAGACCGCGATCGATCTGCGCGCGGGCCCGCTGAACGCCGCCGTCAACGGCCAGGTGAATCTACTGAAGACTTCCAGCGATCTGAAGGTCGATGCGGACTCGGGTCCGATCACGCCGCTGTTCGGGGTGTCCTGGCAGCGCATGTCGCTGCACGGGACCGTCAGCGGTACGCCCTCGGCGCCCACTTCACTGGCGCACCTGCAGGTCGCAGGCCTGGTCGCACCCGACGTCGAGGGCAATGCGATCGACGCGACGCTGCATGGCGAGGCCGAGAAGCTGCTGCTCGATGCGACGGTCAAAGGTTTCAAAGTAGTCTCGCCGCTGCTCGACATCCCGGATACCAAGCCGATCGCACTGCATGGTGAACTGAGGTTGGCCGATCGGGCGCGTCCGATCGATTTCTCGCTTGCCAATGCACTGGTCAATCTGCACGGTCGCTGGAATCTCGCGACGGTCGACGGCCAGGCCACGGCACAGGTGGCGGATATCAAACCTTTCGTCGCCATGGGCAGTCTCGACCTCACGGGTACCGGTTCGCTCGAGGCGAAGTTCAGCGTCAGCGAACATATCGGTCGTCTGGAGACGCGCGCCGACCTCAATATCGCGGGCGGCGCCGCGCCGATCGCGACGCTGCTACGACCGCACGCACGAGCGCAGACCACGCTGCTGTTTCGGCCCGATGGTCTCGAGTTCCAGAACACACGCGTCACGGCCGATAACGCGCAGGCCAGTATGGGGGGCACGATCCTCGCCGGCGGGTTGAATCTGTCCTATCAGGCCTCGATGCCAAGGCTTGCAGCGTTGTCGCCGCAGCTCGCCGGCGCGATGACCGCCGCCGGATCCATCAAAGGTAAAGCCCCGGATCTTGCGATCGACGCCGACGCGAACGCTCAGCTGTCGGCGCACGGTTCTCCGACCGGTGCACTTCATCTGAAGGTACGTACGCGTGGCCTGCCGCGCCATACCACCGGCAGCCTGTCGCTGGACGGCATGCTCGACGGCGCGCCAATTGCCATCGTGGCCGACGCGCAGGCGCAGCCTGATGGCGGTGTCGCGGCCCGCATCGAGCGGGGCGACTGGAAGAGTCTGCATCTCGAAGGCGATATGCGCACCGATGCCAAAGCCGAGCATCCGGAAGGCAAAATCGAACTGCGCATCGCGCAGCTGACCGATCTGGACCGGCTGCTGGGCACGCCGCTGCAGGGCAGCGTCGAGGCCGGCGTCGTGCTCGATGAGCGGCACGGCAACAACCGTGCTCACGTCACTGTCGATGCGCATGATGTAGGCATTCCGGCGCAGCAGATCCAGACATTGCAGGTGCGCGGACACATCGATCGTCCCACCAGTGGACCTGAGCTGGGTCTGCGGCTGACCGCCGACGCGCAGCTCAATGGGCGCGCCACGCATCTGGCCGCGCAGGTGCGCGGTCCGCTGGACAAAATCGAACTGATGAGCCAGTTCGCGCTGGACAAGGTGGGTGACGGGGAGGGTCCGGTCGATGCCGCCGCGCAGTTCGATGTTGCGGCCACGCTCGACCCGGGAGGATCGGAAGTCAAACTGACGAAGTTGAACGCCGATTACCGCAAGTCCAATCTGCATCTGCTCGCACCCGCCGTCATCGACTACGGTGGCGAACTCAAGGTCGACCAGTTGCGGCTGGGGAGCGACGATGCGCGGCTGCAGGTGAACGGGCGGCTGTCGCCGACGCTCGATGTGCAGGTCGTCGCAACCCACCTGAGTTCGGCGCAGCTGCGGGCGCTGATGCCTTCGATGGCGTTCGACGGCGAGGTCGATGCGCAGGCGCAACTGACGGGTGAAAGCGCGCATCCGACCGGGCATGTCGAGATGCATGCGGTCGGCCTGCGGGCCGGTGCTGGCTCTGCCCGCGGATTACCCGCGAGCAATATCGACTTCACTGCAGAGCTGGCGGGTGACACGGCCCAGGTGGATCTGCGAATGCACGCAGGCGGCGGTCTCGACTTCTCTTTGAATGGCCAGGCGCCGATGAATGCCAACGCATCGATGGCGTTGAAAGCCAATGGATCCTTTGACCTCAACGTACTCAATCCGATCCTGGAAGCGCAGGGCCAGCGCCTGCAGGGTGCCGCGCGCGTCAATGCGCAGATCGGCGGCACACCCAGCGCACCCAAGGTACAGGGAAGTCTCAAGCTGGCTGGCGTCAACGTCCAGGACTATGCGCACGGCGCCCGGCTGACAGACATCCAGGCAACGCTGAATGCCGACGGCGAGACGCTGACGTTGCAACAGTTCTCCGCCAAGGCCGGCCCCGGCTCGCTCAACGCCAGCGGCACGATCAGGCTCGGCGACACCGACTGGCCGGTGGATATAAAGCTTTCCGGACACGATGCGCAGCCGCTGGCGAGCGATCTGCTGACCGCCAACGTCGACCTGGATCTGTCGCTGGCCGGCACGTTGCGCGGGCGACTCAATGCAGGCGGCAAGATCAAGGTGAATCATGCCGTGATCAACATTCCCAATGCGCTGCCACCGGATATTCCGACGCTGCACGTTATCCGTCCGGGGCAGAAGCCACCGCCACCGCAGCCGCCGCCCAAGCTGGTCGTCGCGCTCGACTATACGATCGATGCGGAGCGCGCGGTATTTGTCCGCGGCCGTGGGATCGATGCCGAGTTCGGGGGCGAGGTACGGGTGCGGGGTACCACGCAGGATATCGCGATGAGCGGCGGCTTCGAGATGCGCCAGGGCCGCATCAATCTCGGCGGCACCACGCTGCAGTTCGATTCGGACAGCCGAATCGCTTTCAACGGGACCGGCGTGCAGAAGAAGATAGATCCAACCCTGGCTTTCACGGCGACCAACAATACCGGCGCCGGCAATTCCGCGAGCCTAAAGGTCACGGGTTACGCCGATGCCCCGGTCATTTCGTTGAGCAGCGTGCCAGAAGAGCCGCAAGATCAGATCATGGCGCAGCTGCTGTTCGGATCGAACAACGTGTCGTCACTGACCGCATTGCAGGCCGCGCAGATCGGCGCCGCGCTGGTGACGCTGGGCGGCGTTGGGGGTGGTGGCGGCGGCTTCAACCCGATCAACACCGTGCAAAAAAAGCTGGGGCTCGATCGTCTGTCAGTGGGCGGCGGCTCAGGGTCATCCAATTCCGGCAACGGAACACAACCTGGGACGACTAACGGCACCGAGAACAATGCTGCCACCATCGAAGCCGGACGGTATGTCTCGAGCCGCGTATATGTAGGCGCGAAACAGAGTACGGCGGGTCCAACCCAGGCCGAGGTGCAGGTCGATCTCACCCGGCGGCTGAAGCTGCAGGCAACCCTGGGAACGGGGGGCGGCACGGTGCAAGGCGCGACGCCGCAAAACGACCCCGGCAGCAGTGCCGGCATCGCCTATCAGTTCGAATATTGAGCGCGTAAGATCGGTGTGAATATATACAGTCGGAGGGTATGAGCAATGGCAGATTCAGTGACTTCCGAAGAACTCTATGAACGGCTGCAGACGGTGATTCGCGAGACCGAAGCGCTGTTGCAGGCGAGTGCATCCTTCGCGGGTGAGAAAGTCGGGAATACGCGCGAGCGTGCGGGCGAGACCTTGCGTTCGGCCAAGGCGCGCCTCGCCGACATCCAGGATGAGGTGAGCGATCGGGCGAGCGATTACATCGGCACCGGGCGTCGTTATGTCAGGAGCAATCCTTGGCAATCCATCGGCATCGCGGCCGGCATCGGCCTCGTGCTCGGCGCGCTGCTGATCGGATCCACGGTCGACCGGGATTGATGTGAACGACGAGCCGCAAGCGCTGCCGCCCCCACCGCAGCCGTCGCGGCTGCATCGCTTCGTTGCATCGTTCGGCCATCTGGTCGGCACGATGATCGAGATGGGTTTCACGCGGCTCGAGCTGCTGTTCGTCGACCTGCAGGAATGGGTCGAGGGACTGGTCCGGATTTTTTTCTGGGCCATGGTCATGATCTATGCGGCCGGCGTATTCCTGCTGATCGGGTCGATTGCGCTCATCGTCGTATTCTGGGATACACACCGCGTATTGGTGGCGGTGCTGGAAGCCGCGACGTTTGCAGTGATGACGCTTGGGGCGTTTTTGATGATGAAGCGCTATCTGCGGGTGCAGCGCTCGCTCCTGACGGCTACATTCGTCGAATTCGCCAAGGATCGCGAGTTGTTCAAGCGGCCGCCGGGCGCACAGATGCCTCCTGGTGTTCCTCCGGCAACGCAGGCGCCGCCCCTATGAATGAGCATGCCCAGTCGATAGCCCGTCGCCGCGCATCGCTGCAGCTACAGTGCGCGCTGCAGCGCGAGGAGTTTGCGCTGCACGCGTCGCATCTGAGGGAAGATCTGCACAGTGCCAACCGCGGTATCGAGGTGGTGCGCGGATTGCGGATCATGCCGATGATCATGGCAGCCACGAGTGCGGCCGGTCTGGTATCGCGCGCCAGCGGTCTGATCAGATTGCTCGGGCGCGCATGGTTCATCTTCAGCACGCTGCGCAGGCTGCGCGGTGCATCGCGCCCTCATCCGCAGGAAGACCCGCGCCCTCCGGCGCGCAGTACTTCGCGCAGTCCGCGGAGAAGGTGAAGCGCAGCGCGGGCATCGTTCTGTATCGTCATCGCGAGGGCGCTTGGCAGGTGCTGTTGTTGCACATGGGAGGGCCGCTCTGGGCTCGCAAAGACGCCGGTGCATGGACGATTCCCAAAGGTGAATATCCGGCTGAGGAAGATCCTCTCACCGCCGCGCGCCGCGAATTCCTGGAGGAGACCGGCGCAGCAGTCGACGGGACCTTCCAACCGCTCGAACCCGTTCGGCAGCGTAACGGCAAGCAGGTTAGCGCCTGGGCGGTAGAGGGCGACTTCGATCCGGCCCAGCTGCGCAGCAATCTGTTCTCGATGGAGTGGCCGCCGCGCAGCGGTCGCATGCAGGAATTTCCGGAAGCCGATCGGGCGGCCTGGTACACCCTGAGCGATGCGCGCCAGCGGATGCCGGCGGGACAGGTGGCGCTGCTCGACCAGCTCGAGGCCCACTTGAACGGGCATTGAAGCTTGGCGCTATAGTAGTCCCTCATCCATTTGCTAAAGAAGACGCGAGGTCATGTGAGCGTGCACCCCTTCGAGCTGGCACAGCCGGTCAATGCGGTCGATCATGTACGGGGTCCTGACCACGCACGGATCACGGTGGTCGAGTACGGCGATTTCGAATGCCCCAACTGCAAGCAGGCGGCCCCCTCGGTCAATCTGCTGATGCAGCGCCACCCGGAGCGGGTGCGCTTCGTATTCAGGCACTTTCCGTTGGCCGAAGTGCATCCGCATGCGCAGCTGGCGGCCGAGGCTGCCGAATGCGCCGGCGCGCAGGGCCAGTTCTGGCAGATGCACGACCTGCTGTTCGAGCATCAGTTGCATCTCAAGCAGAATCAGTTGCGCGGCTATGCCGAGCAGTTGCGGCTCGATCTGACGCGCTATGCCGCGGAGATCGATGACCACGTCTACCTGCAGCGCGTGCGCGAGCATCAGCAGAGCGGTCATGACAGCGGCGTGCGCGGGACGCCGACCTTCTTCGTCAACGGCAAGCTTCAGGACGTCTCCTTCGGAATGCAGGGCCTGTTCGACGCGGTCGAAGCTGCGCTCAAGCGCTGATCGTGTTTCGAGCCGCCGCCACCATCATTCTGGCGCGCGAGGCGGCCGGTGGTATGGAAGTGCTGCTGCTCGGCCGCAGCGCCGCCGCGGCGCATTTTCCGGAAGCGTGGGTGTTTCCAGGCGGTACGCTGGATCCAGGGGATTACGAGGCGGCGATCCGGCAGCGCATCGTCGGTCTGGACGAGCGGACGGCCAATCGCCGCCTGAACGTATCGCAGGATGCGCTCGCATTCTGGGTCGCAGCGGCGCGCGAATGCTTCGAGGAAGCGGGCATCCTGCTGGCGGTCGATGCGCAACGCAGGCCGTTGAGCGCTGCGCGTGTCGCTGGCTTCGTCGCCGAGCGTGCCGCATTGAACAATGGCTCGCTGCGCTTCAACGACTTTCTGGCGCGACAGGACCTGTACATCCCCGCCGGCGAGATGGCCTATGTAGCGCACTGGATCACCCCGGCAGTTCAACCCCGGCGTTTCGACACGCGCTTCCTGCTGATCCAGGCGCCTGCCGTGCAGACAGTCGCGCACGACAACCATGAAATCGTCAGCAGCCTGTGGCTGACACCTGCCGACGCGCTTTCCCAGTCGCGCAGCGGGCAGATCAACATGGTACGCGCCACGCAGTCGACGCTTTCCGAACTGCTGCCCTTCGGGTCGCCGCGGGCCGCGATCTCCCACTTCCAGTCGGTAGCGCAGGTTGTGAAGAACCGTCCGTGCGTCGCGCAGGGACGTGATGGACGCAAGATCTTCGGTGAGGGCGATGCGCCGTATGCAGAGATCCACTGGACCGACCCGGAGGAGAGCGGCCAGACGAGCTATGACCTCGTCGCCGATACACCGAAACGGCTCGATACCTATGTGACTCGCGTGCTGGCGCCGAATCCCGGCTTCATGACCGGCCCGGGTACCAATACCTATCTGGTGGGCGCGCGCGAAAAGATCGTGATCGATCCGGGCCCCGATGATCCGGCGCACATCGCCGCGATACTCGAAGCGGGCGCGGGGCAGATACGCTGGATCGTGCTGACACACACTCACCGCGATCATTCGCCGGCGGCCAATTCGCTTGCCAGGGCGACCGGCGCGCACATCGCCGGACGACCGGGCGGTCCCGACGCCTCGCATGATGCGGCTCCCCGCTTCGACCGGGTACTCGACGACGGCGACCGCGTCGGCGGCGATGAATGTCAATTGCAGGCGCTGCACACGCCGGGTCATGCTTCGAACCATCTGTGCTATCTGCTGCCCGAGACGCGCATGCTCTTTACCGGCGACCATGTGATCCAGGGTTCCACCGTCGTGATCGGGCCGCCCGACGGCAACATGAATGCGTATCTGACGTCGCTGCGGCGTCTCACTGCATTGGACGTCGCGATCATGGCGCCCGGCCATGGTTATCTTATCGGCCGGCCCCGACACGAGATCGCCCGGCTGATCGCTCATCGACTGGCACGCGAGGCCAAGGTGAGGGCAGCACTGAACAATCTCGGCGGCACCGCGACGCTCAATCTTCTACTACCGAAGGTGTATGACGACGTGCCGGCTGCCATTCACCCGGTGGCTGCGCGCTCGCTGCGCGCGCATCTCGAAAAGATGGTCGAAGACGGCGAAGTCACCTGTGAGGATGACAGCTGGTCGATCTCACGGACCGCCTGAGCGCAGCACCGAGCGGTCGACCTCGTTCACGTCCGTGCAGCCGGTCAGGGCCATGCTGACCTGGAGTTCCTTGCGCAGTATCTCGAGCGCCAGCGTCACGCCCGGGCCGCCCAGCGCGCCCAGTGCGTAGAGGAAGCTCTTTCCGATCAGACAGGCGTTCGCTCCCAGCGCCAATGCTTTGAGAATGTCCTGACCCGACTGCACGCCGCCGTCGAACCATACCTCGCATCGGTTGCCGACCGCAGCGACCACTTCCGGCAGCACTGCGATGGTCGAAGGTGCGCCATCCAGCTGCCTGCCGCCGTGGTTCGATACCACCAGCGCGTCGATGTCGAGGCCGGCAGCGATCCCGGCATCCTCGGCATCCAGAATGCCTTTTACGATGAGTTTCCCCGGCCAGATGCGCCGGAGCCACTCGATTTCTTTCCAGGTGATGCCCGGATCGAATTGCGCCTCGATCCATTGCGCCAGCGTTTTCACGTTGCCGCCGCGACCCAGCGCCAGCAGGTTGCCGTACGTGCGGCGCTTGCCGAACAGCACCCGCGTCATCCATCCGGGTTTGCTCAAAATGTCGAGCGCGTTGTGCAGCGTCAGGCGCGGCGGTGTGCTCATGCCGTTCTTGGCATCGCGTCGGCGTGTCGCGAGGATCGGCAGATCAACGGTCAGCATCAGCGCCGTGCAACCCGCTGCAATCGCGCGCGACACCAGCTGCTCGTTGAAAGCACGGTCCCTCATCAGGTAGATCTGAAACCAGAACGGGCGCGCGACCTCGGCGCGTACGTCCTCGATCGAACAGACCGACATCGTGCTGAGGCAGAACGGCACGCCGAAAGCCTGTGCGGCGCGCGCGCCGTGAATCTCTCCGTTGCCGTAAAACAGCCCGCAGGATCCGACTGGCGCTATGCCCAGTGGGATCGTGACCGGCTCGCCAAGCATCGTCGTCGCCAGTTGGATGTGGCTCAGGTCCCGCATCACGCGCTGGCGGAACTGCAATGCGTCGAGGTCGCTTCGGTTGCGAACGATCGTGAGTTCATCGAACGAGCCGCGGTCGGCGTAGTCGAAAACGGCGCGCGGAATCCGGCGCTGCGCCAGAGCCCGCAGATCGCCGATGCTGTTGACTACGCGCATGCGCGGACCGGCGCACCCCAGGGCCGCGTGGCGGCCGTCATCAGTGCTTCGGTTTGCGGAACTTGTAGATGAACTGGTCGGTATGGCCGCGGATAGACGGATCGAAAACCTTGATGGTATGCGGATCGTTCGGGTTGGCGAGCAGTTTGCTCTCGCCGACGAACTGGAAGCCCGCAGCCTCGACCTCGCGACGCACGACCGCGGGATCGATGCGATGCAGTGTCTCGGTGACATCGGCAGGAGCGCCGCTCACCGCTGCGTGATCGAGCACGATGTACACGCCGCCGGGCTTGAGCGCCGCGAACACCGCCGCATTGAAGGCGGCCGTGTCGACGGGGCCGAAGAATTTATCTTTCAGATCGTGATAGTTCTGGGAGATCCAGAACAGATCGAGCGGCTCGGGGAACTTGAGCGCTTCCAACGCCGGCGCGGTATTCACGGTCACGTCTGGATGCGTGACAGCGAAAGCCTGTAGTTGAGCCACGTTCCTGGCGGCCGATGAGGACACCTTCTGCACCTCTGCCGGCTCGATCGCATAAACGCGCCCCTTGGGACCGACGACATCGGCGAACAGACGGGTGAAATAGCCGCCGCCGGCGGCGAAGTCCGCCACTTTATCGCCCGGGCGCAGGTGAGCGAATGTCAGCGTTTCTGCTGGCTTGCGGTCGGCGTCTCGCGCGCTGTCAGTGGTGGGCCGTGACGTATCGGCGACGGCGGCGGCATAGGACTCCCTGTCCTTGGCGGAGACGTCGTCCGAATGCATACCGGGGAGATAGGCACACGACGCCAGCAGGCCACCGGCAATGATCACCACGAGATTGCGCATCGCACTCCCCCTGAGCATTGTTGACTGACAGCGCGCGATTGTAACCGAGGTCTTCAATCGTTGGAGATCCCATGATCGGTGGCCACACGGGCCAGCATCGGATTGCCGATCGCCGTGACGGCCCGCTCGATCGCGGCGCGCTGGCACTGCTTCGACAGTTCCTGCGTGTGCAGGTCGGGCGTATAGGCCAGCGGGCATACCTGGCTTGCAGCGGCTGTCAGGCGACGATAAAGAGTCGCTACCCCCTCGGGGCTCTGCAGGTTCAGATCGGCATAGCGCACGGTCGTCGAGGGCGGCGCGTCCGCGCTGGGGGCGGCCCCGGCGGCGGCTGCGAATGATGCCAGTGTAAGGGCGGCCAGCGTGGTCAAGCTGTGTGCGTTGCGGGACATGGCGAACTCCTTGAGCCTTGGTTTGAAGCGCCGTCGTTGGCGTATCGCTATCAAACAGCGGCAGGGGAGGGCCGTCTGCGGGCCGGGCTCGTACTCGTCCCTGTGGACGACGTGCCCGTCCCAAAACGGGGTTTCTCACCCGTCCTCGGACGGTCGCGTGGTGTACGCTTGGCCTAGGAAATCCCGCCATGCCCGTGACAGCCACACAAAGCGCGCTGAGCAATCCACTGACCACGCCGCTCGGCGGGGCGATGCGTCGCATGATGCGCGAGCAAACCTCGATCGTCGGGCTGGGTGCCTGGTCGCTGCTGGGCGTACTGTCGATCTATTGGGCCTATGTCGCGCTGTCCAACGTGCTTTATGCAAACAGCATGCAGGCGCTGATGGAGCAACAGCACGTCTTCGCGCCCGCATTCCCGCGGCTGCTGCAACACCTGTTCCTGTATCCGTTCCTCTACGGTTTCGTGTGGCTCTCGCTGCGTATGGGCTGGCAGCCACTGTGGCGCCGGCTGCCGCTGCAGGTGCTGCTGTGCGTCAGTTTCGCGGTGCTGGCGGCGCCGGCGCTGTGGCTCGGGGAATATCTATGCGCGCTGTGCGATCCTGCGATGGCTCACGTACGCATGCACGCCATGGCGTCGTCGATGGCCGAGCAGCAGATGACAGGCAAGGCGTGGTTTTTCGGCGCGGACACCCTTAGCAACTGGACCGCGAGCGCACTGAGTTTCGTGCTGACGTACGGATTCGGGCTGGCGCTGATCACGGGACTGCTCTGGTATCAGCGCTATCGCGATACGCAGTTGCGCTTCGCCGCGCTCGAACGTTCGCTGGCATCGACGCGACTGGCGGCGCTACGCATGCAGCTGTCGCCTCATACGCTCTTCAATCTGCTGCATACGATTCGCGGCCAGATCAGCTGGGATCCGGCGTCGGCGCAGTCGATGGTAGTGCAGCTGGGTGATGTGCTGCGCCGGCTGCTGGCCGCCGGCGAAAAAGACTTCTCGCGCCTCGGCGATGAGTTCCAGTTCGTGCGGCTCTATCTGGAGCTGCAGCGCAATCGCTTCTCCGACCGGCTGACGATAGAGATGGGCGATCTGAACGAGCTGAACAATCTGTGGGTGCCCAGTCTGATCCTGCAGCCACTGGTGGAGAACGCGGTCGCGCACGGACTGGCCGGTCATACCGCCGCGGTTATGATTCGGATCGAAGCCGTCGTGGTCGACGATGGGCTGCGCATGCGGGTCAGCAATACGATTGCCGCTGACGCAGTGAACGGCGCGCAGGGGATCGGATTGCGCAATGTGCGCGAACGACTGGTGTTGCATTTCGGTGATCGCGCCGCGTTCGAGGCAGGACCTGCGGGTTCCGGTGTCTGGCTGGCGCAGATCGACATGCCGATCGTGCACGACGTACGCACCGATGTGCGCCACGTACACTGACCGCTCACATGGATGTGATGATCGTCGACGATGAGCCGGGCGCCCGTCGCACCCTGCGCGAGTGTTGTGCCCGCGAGCCCGATCTGCACCTGATCGGCGAGTTCGGTGACAGTGCCGGTGCGCTTCAGGCGATTCGTGCCACGCCCCCTCATCTATTGTTTCTCGACATACAGATCGATTCGTTGACGGGGTTGCAGCTCGCGCGGGCGCTGGATCCCGAAACGCTGCCGTTGATCGTCTTTGTCACCGCTTACGATACCTATGCGCTGGAAGCCTTCGAGGTCAGTGCGGTCGACTACCTGCTGAAGCCGTTCGACGACGAACGCTTTCGTCGCACGCTCGCGCGCGTGCGGGCGCGCCAGGACGCGGCGAGTGCCTCCGGACGTCAGCGGGCACTGGAGCAGGTGCTGGCGCAGCTCGAACGCAACACGCGCACGTCGTCCGATCCGCGTCCACGAATCCTCGCCGAGTCCGGCAGCCGCATGCACATGCTGGATGCTGCCCAGGTCGAGGTGGCCGAGTCGGATCGAAACTACGTCAAGCTGATCGTCGGCCGCGAGGTCTATCTGACGCGCAGCACGCTGCAGCAGGCGGAGCGGGCGCTGCAGTCACAGTCGACGTTGCGGATCAGCCGCTCCTGTGTGGTGAATACCAGCCACGTGCGCGAAATCAGCCGTACGCCGCGCGGCGACTTCATCCTGGTGATGGCCGGCGGCACGACGGTTACCAGCAGCGAAGGGTTTCGCGAGGCGGTGCGCGACTATCTGGCGCGCCTGAAACTGGGATGAGGCCTGCGGCTGTGTCGCCCGCCTGACAGCCGGCTACTTCCGCGTGTCGGACAACTATGGTCTGATTGCCGGAAGGTCACGCGGGAGACGAATATGGCATCCTCTTTTGGCGCCGATAGCACCACCGACCAGGTACTGGAGGGTGTCGATCTTCGTGGCCGTCGCATTCTCGTCACCGGTGTTTCCGCGGGTCTTGGCGTCGAGACGGCCCGCGCGCTGGTGTCACACGGTGCACAGGTGGTGGGTGCCGCACGCGATCTTGCCAAGGCGCAGCGCGCCACGGAGTCGGTGCGGGCCGCTGCCTCGTCGCAGCAGGGGTCCTTCGATCTGATCGAACTCGACCTGGCCTCGCTCGCCGGCGTCCGAAGCACGGCGAGCGCACTGGTGGCCGAGGGCAAACCGTTCGACGTCGTCATCGCCAACGCCGGCGTCATGGCTTGCCCGATGGCAAGGACGACGGAAGGTTTCGAGATGCAGTTCGGCACCAATCATCTCGGCCATTTCGTCCTGATCAATCATCTGCTGCCGCTGCTGCGGCGGCACTCGCGCGTGGTGAACCTCAGCTCTGCGGGACACCGCTTCGCCGATGTCGATCTGGAAGATCCGAATTTCGAGCGCACACCGTACCTCGAGTTCATTGCCTATGGGCGCTCGAAGACCGCAAACGTGCTGTTTGCGGTGGAATTCGACCGTCGACACCGCAGCCAGGGCATACGCGCGACGGCCGTGCATCCGGGCGCCATCCAGACCGAATTGGGACGCAACATCACGCCGCAGGTCGCGGATCAGATCAAACAGTTCAACATCGGCGCGCCGGCGACGGCCGCTACCCAGCGTTGGAAATCGGTGTCGCAAGGCGCTGCAACCTCGGTGTGGGCCGCGGTCGTTGCCGATCCGCACGCGATCGGCGGACACTTTTGCGAGGACTGTCATGTCGCCGAAGTCGTGCCGCCGTCTCCGGCGCCCGGGGCCGGGGTGCGCAGCTACGCTGTCGATCCGCAGCGCGCAAAGGCGCTGTGGCAACTGAGCGAGCAGCTGGTCGGCGAGCGCTTTCCCCCATCGCCCGACACGCCGCGATGAACGGCGATGCGCCGCCGCCGGCTGGTGCCGACAGCGCGCGCAGCAGGCAACTGTTTGCGCAGCTCTATGGCGACCTGCGCAAGCTGGCCGAGCGGCAGCTACGTCGCAACCAGGGCGTGTCGATCAGCCCGACGACGCTGCTGCACGAAGCCTATCTGGGGATGTCCGGTCGCGACTCGGCATTCCCGGATCGCGAACGATTCATGGGGTACGCGGCGCGCGTGATGCGCGGACTGATCATCGACTTCGTGCGCGAGCGGCGTGCGCTCAAACGAGGAGCGGCTTACCAGCTCACGGAGCTGCCGACCGATATCGCACCCGGCGATACAACCGATCTCACCCAACTGTCGGACGCACTGGACGAGCTGGCGACACACGATTCCCGGCTGGCGGAAGTGGTCGACCTGCGTTACTTCTGCGGTTTCACGTTCGAGGAGATCGCGGCGCAGCGAGGGACATCCCCGCGTACGGTACAGCGCGACTGGGAGAAGGCGCGCCTGATCCTGTTCGACGGGTTGAACGCCTCGTAACGATCCCACGCTCCGGTGTCGTTTTCGGCAACGGCTCTGCGATTTAGGGTTGATGAGTGTCGGGAGAGGACGAGGATGCCGGATCTTACGGATGAGCAATGGCGTTCCTTTAGTGAGGAGCTGGACGAGGCGCTGCGCATACCCGAAGCCGAACGCGCTGCGTGGCTGGCCGCGCTAGCCATCCGGCAGCCGAGGGTCGCCGCGCAGATCGAGCGCAAGCTATCACTGCGCAGTGCGCCCGGATTTGACGGCTTCCTGTCGCAATCACCGCTGACCGACAATCCGCCGGTGCAGCCCGCGCTGGTCGGGCGGCAACTCGGTTCGTGGCTGGTGGAAGGTGAAATCGGTCGCGGTGCGCTGGGCACGGTGTGGCGGGCGCGACGCTCGGACGGTCGCTCGCGGCAGCGGGCAGCGATCAAGCTGGTGGGGCGTTACTGGCCGGCCGCGACAGCGCAGGCGCGGTTTCGTGGCAGAGGTCGTCAGTT
>DATBAM010000025.1:0-49072 GCA_036271535.1 Steroidobacteraceae bacterium
CTTGATAAGGATCGGGAGTTTCTGACCCGTGGCGGGGTGTTCACCAACGACGTCATCGATGCCTATATCGCATTGAAGATGCAGGAAGTGACACGTATGCGGATGACCACGCATCCGGTCGAGTTCGACATGTACTACAGCGTTTAAACCAGGGAGTCGCACACACATGCGCATCAGTAGGCATTTAGAGAAATACAAGAAGGCGGGCGCCGGCTTCATGGCGGCGGTGCTCGTTACTTTGCTATGGGCAACCGCCAGCATCACCCCTTCGCGGGCGCTGGCAGATGAGGCACCGGCCGCTCCGGCGGCGGCAGCAACCGGAGATGCGGCAGCTACAGCGGGCACGGCCGCGGCCCCAGCCGCGGCTCCCGCACCGACCGAGCCGCAGATGGTCAAGTTCGCGGACATCAACTCGGGCGACACGGCGTGGATGATGACCTCCACGGCACTCGTGCTGATGATGACCATCCCGGGCCTGGCCCTCTTCTACGCCGGCATGGTCCGCAAGAAGAACGTGCTGGCGACGCTCATGCAGAGCTTCGCGATCACGTGCCTGGTCACCATCCTGTGGTGGATCGTCGGCTATTCGATCGCCTTCACACCTGGCACCAATCCTTACGGCGTTGGCGGCCTGAGTCGGCTGTTCATGAAGGGCATGGTCTACATGCACGATGATCAGAAACTCACGGTCTCGCACCTGGGTCTGACCATTCCGGAGACCGTCTATGCGATGTTCCAGGCGACCTTCGCGATCATCACGCCGGCGCTGATCTGCGGCTCGTTCGCCGAACGCATGAAGTTCTCGGCGATGCTGTGGTTCATGGGCATCTGGCTGCTGCTGGTGTACTGCCCGATCGCTCACTGGGTCTGGGAACCGTCGGGCTGGCTCGCCAGCAAGGGCGTACTCGACTTCGCCGGCGGCACGGTGGTGCACATCAACGCAGGCATCGCGGGTCTGGCGACAGCGATCATGTTGGGCAAGCGCCAGGGCTTCGGCAAGGAAGCCATGGCACCGCACAACCTGACCTTGACCCTCATCGGAGCATCCCTGCTGTGGGTGGGCTGGTTCGGCTTCAATGCCGGTTCGGCAGTCGCCTCTGACGGTCGCGCGGGCATGGCGTTTGCCGCCACGCACATCGCGACCGCTGCCGCTGCACTGGCGTGGATGTTCGTCGAGTGGATCACCAAGGGCAAGCCCAGCGTACTGGGCATCGCTTCGGGCGCCGTTGCGGGTCTGGTCGCGATCACACCTGCTTCGGGCTTCGTCGGTCCGTCGGCCGCGGTGATCATCGGCGTCGCTGCCGGCGTCATCTGCTTCATCTCCTCCACCTCGGTCAAGAAGGCGTTCGGCTACGACGATTCGCTTGACGCGTTCGGAGTGCACTGCATCGGCGGTATCGTCGGCGCGTTGCTCACCGGCGCACTGGCCAGCAAGGAGATCAGCGGTTCGGACGGCTCGGTCCTGATCCAGCTGCTCGGTGTCGGCACGACCCTGATCTACGGGTTCGTCATGAGCATGATCATCCTCAAGGTGGTCGACATGACGGTGGGTCTGCGTGTCACGAGCGATGATGAACGTGAAGGCCTGGACATCTCGCAGCACGGCGAGCGGGTCGAGTAAACAGGAGTATCGTCATGAAGTTAGTCACAAGTATCGTCAAGCCGTTCAAGCTTGAGGACGTCCGCAAGGCGCTGTCGGAACTGGGCGTCTCGGGCATGACGGTCACTGAAGTCAAGGGCTTCGGCCGTCAGCGCGGGCACACCGAACTGTACCGCGGCGCTGAGTACTCGGTGGACTTCGTCCCGAAGTCCCGGATCGAGGTCGCGGTCAAGGCCGAGCTGGTGGATCGCGTCGTCGACGCGATCGTGCAGGCGGCGAAGACCGGCAAGGTCGGCGATGGCAAGATCTTCATCAGTGATCTTGACCGCGTCGTCCGTATCCGCACCGGGGAGGTCGACGACGCGGCGCTGTAAGTAAGCGCCTCAACGCAACCCCTAGGGCGCGGCGAGCGCCCACTGTCTCGGGCGAGCGTGGCGGATCGTGCAGCGATCCGTCACCCTCGCCCGAACTTTTTTCAGTGATAGAAGTCGCCCGACAGTTCGCCGCCATGGTGAGGGCTGAAGAGACGCCCGCGTTCGGCAACGATCACCAGACCGAAGCTGATGAGACCGCAGACCAGCGCACCCAGGGCCAGCGGCATGACCGTACCGTTGAACAGTTTTCCGACCGAAGCACCCACGATTGCGCCGCCGGTCGTACTGATCATGCCCTGCAGCGCGGCGCCGACACCCGCGACTGCCCCCACCGGCTCCATCGCCATCGCGCCGCAGTTGGAAGAGATCACGCCGATGCAGGCCATGGTGATGGACTGCAGCACCACGAAGCTCCCCAGACTCTCGAACCCCAGCTTGATGATCAGAACGTGGACCGCCGTCACGGCGATGAAACACAGCAGACCGATCTGGGAAATGATCCGCATGCCGAACCGCTCGACGATGCGTGAATTGAGATAGGACGTGACACCCATGGAGGATGCGCACACCGCAAACATCTCGGGCATCATCGAGGCGCGGTGGAATACATCCTGGAAGATCTGCTGCACCATGCCTACGTACGCGAGGATGGACCCGAACATGATCGCGAGCGTCACCGTATAGGTGATCGAGGTACGGTTGAAGAGCACCAGCGCGAGCGCCTTTTTGATCTGATTGACGCTGAGCGTCAGCCGATACTCGGGATGCAACGTCTCCGGCAGACGCAGTGCGGTCCAGGCGAGTACGAGCATCGCAAAGCCTGCGAACACCAGGAAAATCGTCCGCCAGGGCGCAAGCGCCATGACGGCCTGGCCGAGTGTCGGTGCCAGTACCGGAATCATCAGGAAGACGATGAAAGTCAGCGACATCACGCGTGCCATCCGGCGCCCGGTGAACCGATCGCGTACGCAGGAGCGCGCGATCACCACGCTCGCGGCCGCGACGCCGTGGATGGCGCGCAACACCAACAACGAGTGGAAGTCGTGCGTGAGTCCACACAGGATCGCGGCAACGACATACATGGAGAGACCGATCTGCAGGATCGGGCGGCGACCGAAACGATCGGACAGCACTCCCCAGAACACCTGTCCCAGCCCGACGCCGGTGATGTACGCCGTGACAATGAGCTGAGCATCATTGCCTGATGGGACGCGCAACGCACTCGCGATGACCGGTAGCGCCGGCAGCATGCCATCGACGGCGATGGCCTGCGTGGCCATCAGAGCCGCAACCAGCCCGACGAATTCCTTGAAACCCACATTGCTGTGCGCAGCTGGGGCCTGTCTACTCAATGTTTATCAGCCCCTGGGCACAAGATGAACTTCAAATCGTACCCGAAACGCACGGTCAGGTGTCCCGGCGGGCGGTATCGCTATCGGTAAGAAATGCGGTTCGACTGTGCGGCGGGCGCCGCGCAGACCGGCAGGGGCGGCTCAGTGTCCGAGCGCGTCGCGCAACGACGCGAGTTCCTCGCCGGATTCGACCAGGATCTCCTGGCAGACCTCGAGATTCAGGCCCAGTCGCGTCACTGCTTTGCGACCCTGGAGCAGCGCTGCCAGATTCTGCGGCGCTTCGCGGCAGGATGCCAGAAGCGACGCCAGCTCGAGCGTGTCCGCCAGCACGGCGCCGATTCCGCGCAGATCACGGGCGTCGTCTTCGTGCCGGTGCACCGCATCCACGATCTCATCGGGAATGTGCCAGCTCTCGAGCAACGCCTTGGCAATATTACTGTGCCATTCGCGTACCACCCGCTGATACGTCCGCTGGTCACCGAACAGCGCCGGGAACCGGGTCGATCGGGTGAGTATGTACAGTTTGCCGACACCGTGGACCAGGCCCGCCAGCATCGCGGTATCGGGGCCGACTTTCCGGGCGCGCCGGGCAACCACGAAGCACAGCGCCGCGATCAGCACACTCTGCTGCCACAATGCGCTCAGGTGTCGCTCGATCCCCTTGAATGCCTTGGCGCGCTGGATCTGTGCCATCGCGAATCCGATAGCGGCCGAGCGAAGCGCGTCGAAACCCAGGCGCGTCACCGCCGTGCGCAGATCCATGATCGATTTGCTGTTGGGATTGAGGGCAGCCGAATTCGCCATCGCCAGCACGCGGCTCGCCAGGATCGGCTCGGCGCCGAGTACGCGCACGACGCGCTGCGCGTCCGCATTGTCTTCCGACAGCACTTTCTGCACGCGAATCGCGACGTCCGGAAAACTAGGCAGCTCGATGCTGCCCACGCTCAACTCGGATGCGAGCGAGCGCACGAACTCGAACGCCTCGTTACTCGCCTCACGTGGCAGAGGCGCGCCGGCCGACAGGGCATCTTGTTCACCCGCCACGGCTCACCTCGCGTTAAAACTCGCTCCAATCGCTGCTGGATGCGGTCGTCACCAGCTCGCGCGGGGCAGCATCGGACGTACCGGAAGCCTTGAGGATGCTCGACGCGGTCGGACCCGTCGCGGCCGCCTGCGACCAGGGACGTGACGCGGTGCGCCGATCGCGGCGTTCCGCCGTGTCGCCCCTGTCGTGCGTGGGAACGTGCGTGGCGGCATGCGCCGCATTGGCAAATATCTGGCTGGGCCGCATGCCTGCACCGCCTGCCGCCGGCACGCTGATCTGTCTGAGCGGTGGCGGCGGCAGTGTCCGCGCCGATGGCGCCCGCGGGGCACCGATCGAGCCCGACGCCGACGCACCCGCCGGGGTGGCCCCTGCGGTCGCGCTGTCCTGCAGCTTGAAGAACGCCGTCAGCTCCGATAGGCGTGTCGCCTGGTCATTCATCGAGGCCGCCGCAGCGTTGGCTTCTTCGACCATCGCAGCATTCTGTTGCGTGCTTTCGTCCATCTGCATCACGGCACGACTGATCTCATCCGCGCTGGCCGCCTGTTCCTGGCTGGCGTTGGAAATCTCGCCGACCACATCGCTGACTTTCTTTACGGCAGCGACGATCTCGTGCAGGTGACGGCCCGACTCGCTGACGAGCCGGCTACCCTCCCCCACCTTGCCGACGCTGTCATGGATGAGATCCTTGATTTCCTTGGCAGCCGAGGCACTGCGCTGCGCGAGGCTGCGCACTTCGCTTGCCACGACCGCGAACCCACGGCCCTGGTCGCCGGCGCGTGCCGCCTCGACCGCCGCGTTGAGTGCCAGCAGATTGGTCTGGAAAGCAATCTCGTCGATCACCGAGATGATGTCGGAGATGCGCTTGCTGGCGACGTCGATCGCACCCATCGCCTCGACGGCCTGCTCGACCACGGTTCCGCCATGTTCGGCCTGATCGCGAGCCGCCTGCGCCAGCTTGTTGGCCAGCTTGGCGTTATCGGCGTTCTGCTTCACGGTAGTCGTCATCTCCTCGATCGACGACGCCGTCTCCTCGAGGTTGGCGGCCTGCTGCTCGGTACGCGAGGAAAGGTCGGAAGTACCCGCCTTGATCTGCCGAGCGGCCGTCGCGACCGTGATCGCACTCTCCTTCACGCCGCTGAGCACGCCGCTGACCTTGAGCTGCATGGCCTGCAAAGCCTGCATGATGCGCGCGACCTCGTCGTCGCCGACCACGTAGATCTCGCGCGCGTAGTTGCCCTCCGCGAGTCGCGACACCACCGTGACCGCGTCCTGCATGCCGCCGACCGTGGTCAGCGCCACCACACCCATGAATCCCACTGCGACCACCAGCGCCAGCACGACCAGCACCAGCGTACCGTTGCGCCCCGACTTGAGCCGTTCGAGCGTCGAGGTCAGCTGCTGTTGCGATGCAGCCTGCATCGAATCGTGAAACGTGGTGCTGGCCGACGTCAGCTGCGCCGCGTTGAAAATCACATCGTCGAGCGGATCGCTGATGCTGCCACTGAGTACATTCTGCTTCACGTACGTATAGAAGCCGTCGAACGCGCTCCTGACCTGAGACAGGGCCTCTTCGTGTTTCGCTCGAACCGCTTCACCGGCGGCACCCCCATCGGCCGCGTGACGGATGTCGGCAGCGATGTGATCGAGCGCGCCCTGCGCCAATACCGCCGAGCGCGTGATCTGCTCGACGTCGGTCATCGTCGACTTGCCGGCAGCACCGACCGCAGCCGCGTGCGAGCGCATCTCGGTGACGTAGCTCTCGTAGTCCGGTATCTGTGTCACCGTGGCATCGACCAGAAAATACGTCGCCGGATCACTATCGTGCACCAGCCCCGAGGTGGTCGAAATATAGTCCCTGTAGTCGAGCAGGCGACGGCGCAGCTCCGTGTGCTGCTTCACCACCTCGGCGACCGTGCTCGGTCTGCTCGCCGTGATCGTGTCCCACTGCTGCTTGATCTCGCCCCAGCGGCGCGAGTCCTCACCGGCGGGCGCACCGTAGAATTCGTCGTTCGCATCCTGCTGCGCGATGGCGCGCGTGACATCGCCGGTCGCAGCCTGCAATTTCTCCGCGGCGCCTTCGCCCGCGACGCTGGCGGCGGTCCAGATCTCGTGCATGCCTATCGGCAGCAGCATCGCCTCTAGATTGCGGTAGTGATGCAGCCCCGCAAGCTCATGTGCCTGCTCGTTGATGCTGGTCTGCTTCTCGTTGATCTCCAATACCGTCAGGAACAAGAGCGGCACCAACGCCGCGAGGGCGATCACCGCCATCTTGGTCGAGAATGGTATTTTGCGTACCCATGCGATCATCTGAGCGTCTCCAGCGCTGCGCGGTCCGGTCTGCCGCGTGCGAACCACGTCACACTTATGGATCCAGGCAGTCTCTTAAAGCATCCTGACGTGATCATAACCGCCAGAAATTGTTCAACTCCCGGCTGCATGTCTCTCTTCTCGCATCTGATGCAGCCGCAGCAGCGCAGAAGCCATGTCATCGATCGGTAGCACCCGTTCGACCGCGCCCAGCGCGACCGCCGCGCCCGGCATTCCCCAGACGACGCTGCTGCTCTCGTCCTGGGCGAGCGTGCAGGATCCCTGCTCGCGCATGGCAAGCAGCCCGCGCGCGCCATCGGCGCCCATACCGGTCAACAACACCCCTACGGCGTTGCGGCCGACCTGACGGGCCACCGAATCGAACATCACATCCACGCTCGGTCGGTGGTGGTTCAGCGGCGCATCGTCGCTCAGCCGGCAGCGATATCGCGCACCGTCACGCACCACCACCAAATGTTGATCGCCAGGCGCGATGTAGGCATGTCCGGTCTGAATCAGATCGCCGTCCTCCGCTTCCTTGACGCTCATCTGCGACATGGCGTCCATGCGGGCCGCGAACTGGCCGCTGAACGCTCGCGGAATGTGCTGGGTGATCACGATGCCGGGTGCGTTGGCCGGCAACGATTCGAGAATCACGCGGATCGCTTCGGTGCCACCGGTCGACGCGCCGATGGCGATGATCTGATCCGTGGTGCGGTAACGCTGCTCGAGCACCGCCCGCACGGTGGTCGTGGCAAGCGTGCGACGCATGCCGGTCGCTGCCAGTGGCCGCACGCGAGCGGTTGACGCAACATGGATCTTCGCGATCAGTTCGTGCGAATACTGTTCGAACGCGTGTTCCACATCGATCTTGGGTTTGGCGACGAAATCGACCGCACCCAGCTCCAGCGCGGCCAGCGTGACATCGGCACCGCGCTGGGTCAGCGACGAGCACATCACGACCGGCATCGGCCGCAGCCGCATCAGATTGCGCAGAAACTGCAGACCGTCCATGCGCGGCATTTCGACATCCAGCGTCAGCACGTCCGGATTGAGCAGTTTGATTTTCTCACGCGCCACGAAGGCATCGGGCGCGGTCCCGACGACCTCCAGCGCGGGATCGGATCCGAGGATGCGCGTCAGCATCGTGCGCACCAGCGCTGAATCGTCAATGATCAGCACTTTGATGCGCTTGCTCTTGTCCGGACAATTCATCATGACTTCCTGTCGTTACGTACCGTATGCAATCGGCCGGTCGTTTCCCGGTCGAACAATTCGATCTCGCCCGGCACCGCGGTGCGATCCAGATTGCGGATGTAGCGCCGCTCGTCGGCCACCACCGTCCGGTCACTGCGTGTGAGCCGCTTGACCCGCGCGATACCTGACTGCGGGTGATAGATGACCTTGCGTGGATAGACCTGCCCCAGATCCTCGCCGATCACGTTGAAACCCTCCGCCCGCACGTACTCGCGGACGAACTGGATGTTGCGGGCGCCGATATCGGTCATCGCATCCAGCACCTTGCCGCCGCCGACCAGCTTTACTTCCAGATCGGCGCGACTCGAGCCGAGCTTGAGCATCTCGTTGATCAGGCGTTCCATGGCGACGTTGCCGAAACGCGTGCTTGCATTCGGCAGTCCGCCCCAGGTGCTTGCGCCCTCCGACTCATCGATGGGCAGCATGAAATGATTCATGCCGCCGATGCATTGCCGGCGGTCGCGGATACAGGCGGAGACGCACGAACCGAGCACGGTGGAGATCATCTCTCCCTCGATCGCCACGAAATAGTCTCCGGGCAGGAGACTCGCGACCACACCGTTCAGGCGCACGTCGAAACGGCGCTGGATGTGGGCAAACTCGCGCTGACGCTCGCGCTCGCGCTCGCGGCTGAGTACGACCTGCGTCGGAGGGGGATTGGGGTTTGCTACCATGGGATCTAGTGGCGTCAGATCTTCTGGTGGACGGTGTTGCCGCACAGACGGTAGGCGGTACTGATATCGAGCAGCGACTCGGAGTGCCCCAGGATCAGATAGTCACCTGGCCGCTGCAGCCGCTCCATGTGTCCCACGACGCCGCGCTGTGTCGCGCGGTCGAAATAGATGACGACGTTGCGGCAGAAGATGATGTCGAACGGACCCCTCATCGGCCATTCCGATATCAGGTTCAGTTCGTTGAAGGTCACCAGGTTGCGCGCTGCGCTGCAGATCTTGAAATGTCCGGCGTCCGGTCCGCGCTCGAACCAGCGCGTCATGCGCGAGGACTCCATTTTTTCCAGCCGGTCGGTCGAGTAGATGCCGCGCCGCGCGTGCTGGAGCACGTTGGTGTCGATGTCGGTGGCCAGCACCCGTACATCCCAGCTGCGCAGCAGATGCGGTACGCTCTCGAGCAGCGTCATGGCGATGGAGTACGGCTCCTCACCGGTCGAGCAGCCCGCTGACCAGATGCGTATGCGGCGGCTCTCGCGATTCTGTACCTCGAGCGCGGGCAGAACCTGCCGGGCGAGCAACTGGAAATGATGATTTTCGCGAAAGAACGAGGTCAGATTGGTGGTAATGGCATTGCAGAAGTTCTGCAGCTCCTGCGCGTCACCGTGCTCGACCCGCTGCAGGTAGACATCGAATGCCTGCAGCTGCAATGCCCGCAGGCGCCGGCTCAGGCGGCCGTAGACCAGCTGGCGTTTGGAATCGGACAGCGCAATTCCGGTGTGTCGATAGACCAGGCGCCGCACGCGCTGGAAGTCCATGTCCGAGAACTCGTATTCGTGCGCCAGAAGGCTGTCGGCGGCTCCCGCCATGGCTGTGCAGTCGCCGGCCATGGCCGTATCCTTCGTCAGAAGAGTTCGACTTCGCCAGGCATCGAAGCGCCCCGCAGCCCGGTGAGTGCCTTGAGCATCTGGTCGGCGCTCAGTCCGCGCATCATGAAGTCGAACAGGACCCGTTCCTCGACCATGCTGTAGCGCGAGCGAACCTGCTCGAGCATCGCATTCCAGTCGGCTGAGGCCGGATCGCCGTTGACCGCCGAGTCGGAGGGGATCGCCAGACCGTCACGTACGTGCGTCAGGCGTTGGATCAGTTTGTCGTAGAACTGCAACGAGGTAATCGTTGACTGCACGTGCTGCGCCAGCGCCTCGGTGAGTTGACGGATTCGCAGGCGCGCCGCGGCGGATCGTTCCGGATCGTGCGACTCGAGCGAGCGCAGCTGAGTCTCCAGCTCGCGGGCATCCGAGGCCACGGCGGTCACCGCACCAGCGAGCTTGTCGACGCGCGAATCGCTCTCGCGCATCGCCGCGTCCAACTGGGCCGCGCCCAGTTCCAGAAAGCGCCGCAGCTCATCGGCGAACTTGATGCCGGTATTAACGCCGCTCGCGTGGGCGTCGTCAGCCGCAACGCGGGGTGATTTATCCGCGCTGCTCAAGGCAGGATCTCGGTCAGGGAGGCGAGTTGCGTGTCCAGTCCCAGCACCCGTGCGGCTCCGGTGCGGATCGCTTCCGCACCACGCATCCGCAGGCGGAAGCCACGACGCTCGGCATCACGGGCAACGGCCAGCAGCAGCTGCAGCCCGGCGGTATCGATCGTTTCCACGCGCTTCAGATCCAGTTCGATCGGACCGTCGTCGAGCAGACTCCTGATCTGCACGGCGTAGTCCGTGACGTCGCGGATCGAGAGCGACGCGCCAAACTGCAGTACCTGACTGGCGGTCATGCAGGGGCTTCCTACGCGGCCTTACTGGCGTCCGCTACGGCCTGCTCACCGAGCGCGCTCGTGACCAGTCGACCGACGTCCAACAGGATCAGCATCCTGTCCTCGACCATCGCCAGTCCGCGTACGAAATCGGTTTCGATGGCCACCGCCATTTCCGGCGGCGGACGCAGATCCTGTCCACTCAGATTGCAGACCTCGCAGACGCCGTCGACAACCATGCCGGCAGTCAACTCGCCGCGCGAGGTTTCGACTTTCACCACGATGACGACAGTGGTGCGACCGTATTCGGCCTGGCCCAGCGCAAAGCGCTCGCGCAGATCCAGAATCGGCACCACCGCACCGCGCAGATTGATGACGCCCTGCACATGCGAGGGCGAATGGGGCAGGCGTGTCGGCTTCTCCCAGCCCTTGATCTCCTGCACGCGCAGGATCTCGACGCCGTAGCGCTGGCCGGCAAGCTGGAATGTCAGGAACTGCTCAATGCGTTCGGAGGATGGGGGAGTCACCTCCGCCTTTTGCGCGCTGTTGCTCATGGCGGTTATGCGTTCACCGCGATCTGGTTGCCCAATACACGTTCGAGCGTCGCCAGCAGCTGCTCCGGATGAAATGGCTTGACCATCCAACCGGTCGCGCCCGCCTGCTTGCCCTGCAGCTTGCGCTCCGGACTCGACTCGGTCGTCAGCAGTAGCAACGGCGTAAGGTGATAGTTCGGCAGCGTCCGAAGATGGGCTATCAGCGTGATGCCGTCCATGTGCGGCATGTTGACGTCAGCAAGCACCAGATCGACGCGATGCTTGCGGGCGTACTCCAGCGCTTCGTCGCCGTCGGCCGCCTCGACCACCTCGTATCCGGCAGCACGCAGGGTGACCCCCACCATCTGCCGCATCGATGCGGAATCGTCGACTGCCAGGACTGTCTTCGCCATTGCTGCTCCGCGCGTTAAGTCAAATCAGCAGAAGGAACGCTGAATCGATCATCTGCTCGACCGGTTTATCGGCCGTTATCCCTGCACATTGAACGGCCGGTGCCCTGCTGTCCTCGGCATGCGTCGCAAAACAGGGAGGCTGCCCTCAGGCGGCGAGCCGCACTGTGACGGCACGCGTCAGACTCGCAACGTCGAGGATCAACGCCACGGAGCCGTCGCCGAGAATGGTGGCTCCCGCAATGCCGTCGATGTGGCCATAGTTCGCTTCGAGCGTCTTGACCACGACCTGCTGTTGTCCCAACAGTTCGTCGACGCACAGACCGACACGTCGACCGTCGCCTTCCACGACCATGATCAAGCCATCGTTCGACTCGGCATCGCGCGTCGGGTGCGTACCGAAGTGTTTTTGCAGCCGCAGTACCGGCAGATATTCGCCGCGGAACGTCAGCACTTCGCCGCGTCCCACCACCTGGCTGACGGCGGCGGTACGCATCTGCAGCGACTCGACGATCGCGGTCAGCGGCACGATATAGTTTTCGTCTCCGACCGCGACGGTCTGACCGTCGACGATCGCCAGCGTCAACGGCAGGGTGATCGTGAAACGCGATCCCCGGCCTTCGGTCGAACTGACCTCGATGCTGCCGCCCAGTTCTTCGACGTTACGCTTGACCACATCCATGCCGACGCCACGGCCGGAGACGTCGCTGGCCTGATCCTGTGTCGACAGTCCGGCCACGAAAATCTGGTCGAAGATCTCGGCATCGGTGGGCTGCTCCTGGGCGCCAAAGAAACCACGCTCGCGTGCTTTCGCCAGGATCCTGTCGCGCCGCAGGCCGCCGCCGTCGTCGGTTACTTCGACCACGATGGTACTGCCGCGATGATAGGCATGCATGTGCACGACGCCGCAGGGATCCTTGCCGGCGGCCACACGCTGCTCGGGCACTTCGATCCCATGATCGATGCTGTTGCGCACGAGGTGCACCAAAGGATCACCGATCTTCTCGAGCACTGTTTTGTCGAGTTCGGTGTCGCTGCCAGTCATCTTCAATTCGACCTGTTTGTTCAGTCGCTGGCTGAGGTCTCGGACCATGCGCGGAAAGCGGCTGAACACGAAACTGATCGGCACCATGCGCACGCGCATGACGCTCTCCTGCAGCTCACGCACGTTGCGTTCCAGCTGGGCCAGTCCCGCGCGCAGACGCTCGCCGACACCGTCATCGAGCAACGCCGAGAACTGTCCGAGCATCGACTGCGTGATCACCAGCTCACCGACGCTGTTCATCAGATCGTCGATTTTCTCGACGCTGACGCGGATCGAGCCGGCTTCATTGGCTTTGTGAGACTCGGACGACTTGCCGGGCTCGGCCTGGCGTATCACGCGAGGCTCGGCCGGGCCGCCGCCCGAGGTCGCAGCTGCGGTCACCGCCGCCGGCGCGGCGCTGTCGGCCGTACCGTCACCCGAGGGGCCCGCATCGCCCGCGACCGGTACCGCGGCCTGCTTCGCTCCGGCGGCTGTCTCGCAAGGCGGCTGCGCCACAATGGTCTCTACCCGAAGCTCGCAGTCACCCTCTGCCCAGTCGAATACTTCGATGATGGACTGACGCGGCGCGTCGGTGTGCAACTCGAGCTGCCAGGTCAGGTAACAGTTCTCGGGATCCAGTTCGTCGAACGACGGCATCGTCGACAGGTCGGCCGTCACCTGCAGCTCGCCGAGCTCCCGCAGCTCCCGGAACATGCGCAGCGGATCGTTACCGCGCGCCAGCAGATGCAGGAAGGGGCGGAAGCTGATCCGATAGGACCCACCCTGCCCCGGATCCTGTAGCGCCGATGCCGCCTGAGCCGTAGCGGCTGGAACGGGCGATGCAGTACCGACGCCGCCGGCGGCTGGCATCACCGCTGGCGGACGCTTCTGCGCAGCCGCGAGTTCCAGGTCGAACTGCAGATCGGCGACGCGCTGCATGTCGATGGGTTCTTTCACCTGCTGGGCGCGCAGCATCTCGCGCATCAGATCGACCGATCGCAGCAGCAGATCCGACAGTCCCGTCGTCACCAGAATCCGATTGCCGCGCAGCTCGTCCAGCAATGTCTCGAGCGTGTGCGTGAACGAGGTTATCTCGGCGAAGCCGAACGTCGCCGCCCCGCCTTTGATCGAGTGGGCGACCCGGAAGATGGTGTTGATCAATTCGGGATCGGGCGAGCCGCTTCCGAGCCGCAGCAATGCGTTTTCCATCTGCCCGATCGCTTCGCCGCTCTCTTCGTAGAACGCGTCGTGGAATTGGGTCAGATCGATGGTCACGGTTCAGACACCGAATTCGGATAGCAGCGCATCGACATCACCCTGGCCTCCGACCGCGGTGTCGATGCCTGGAACGGGCGGACCGAAGCCACGCCGCGCGCCCGTGCCGCCAATGTCGTCGGCCGCATTGCCGGACGCGTCGGCGCCGGCGATCGCCAGCAACTCGGCCAGCGCCACCTCGAGTTCCTGGATCAGCTTCATTACGCCGCGGATGATCTGCCCGCTCAGATCCTGATAACCCTGCGTGATCAGCACCTCGGCCAGATTGCTGCGCACCTCGCCTATCGACCGTGCGATCAGCATGAGGAAGTCGCGCAGCTGGGGCGCCAGTTCCTGCGGAGCCCGCAGTGTCCGATAGATTCCGATGAGACGCTCGGCTTCGCGTGTCGCCTGATCGGCGATCGGCGCGCTGCGCTCCACCAGGTCGAGCGTGCGGTGAGCTGCATCGTCCGTGAGCTTCAGCACGTGTGCCAGTCGATGCTTCGCATCGGGCACCTGCCTTTGCGCCATCTCTACCAGACGCGCGTCGGCATGAAAGTGCTCAAGAGCGAACTGCAGATCGCTGGCCACCCTGCGAACGCGACCGGTGACCATGCCGTTGCGGGTGCGCTCGAACGCCATCACCGCCGCGGCCAGGCCTTCCTCATCCCGCTCATCCAGCGCCTGTGCCATCGTTCGTACGCAGGCGACGACTTCGGGATCATCCAGTAGTCGCGAATTCATCATCGATCACGCCGCCGCCGGAGTGGAAGCCAGGATCTTTTCGATCTTCTCTTTCAGCGTTGCGGCGGTGAAAGGCTTGATCACATAGCCGTTGACGCCGGCCTGTGCCGCTTCCACGATCTGCTCGCGTTTGGCTTCCGCCGTCAGCATCAGCACCGGCATCTTGGCCAGCCGCGCGTCCGCTCGCACATGCTTGACCAGATCCAGCCCAGGCATGCCGGGCATGTTCCAATCGGTGATCAGGAAGTCGAACTTGCCGTTCTTCAGCAACGGCAGCGCGGTATTACCGTCGTCCGCCTCGGTTACGTTCGGGTAGCCGAGATCGTTCAACAGGTTCTTCACGATGCGGCGCATCGTGGAAAAATCATCCACTACGAGGAAGCTCAAATTTTGCACGCCAACTGCTCCCGAGCCTGAAAATCTTTGGAGGCTCGATCGGTATATCAGCGTGTATACAAGGAAAGTTTTGGAATGTCCCGGTACTGCTAGAAGCACGTCGTACCGTCGCGACGCGGTTCACATTATGTAGCGGCGTCGCCCGCGCGCAGCTGAATCGAGCGCCGTCAGACGCGCGTCGTCAACTACGGGCCGACAGATGTGGCCATGCGGCTCGCAGATACAACCCCATGGAGATCAACGTCAGGATTGCCGCCACGACCGTCAGCCACAGCCCCATTTGATAGATGGGCAGCCCGATCAGGTCAGAGCGATAGAGCAGCATCGTCAGACCCACCATCTGCAGGATGGTCTTGAGCTTTCCCATCCTGGATACGGCCACGGTGGTGCGCTGACCAATGCCGGCCATCCATTCGCGCAGCGCCGATATCGCGATCTCTCGCCCGATGATCACCGCGCCCATCAGGACCACGATCTCGTTCGGGTCACGACTGACGATGAGCACCAGTGCGACCGCCACGATCAGCTTGTCGGCCACCGGATCGAGGAATGTCCCGAGCGGGGTGATCTGGCCCAGGCGTCGGGCCAGATACCCGTCGAGTGAATCGGTGATGGCCGCCGCCGCGAACGTCAGGCCGGCGACCGGATAGGCCGCGCTCTGCGGATGGTGCGCGCCCACAAAGAACAGCACCACGATCAGCGGGATCGCGAGGATGCGCATCCAGGTCAGCAGGTTGGGCAGATTCATGGTTGGGGCTTCAAGGGGCGCGCCGTCGAAAGCTTCAGGCTCCCGGGTGCAGATGATCATAAAGCGAACGCGCCATCGCGGCGCCCACCCCGGTAACTTTTTCCAGATCGGCGATGCCTGCCCGCATGATGCCCTGCAGACCGCCAAAATGTGTCAATAACGCACGTCTGCGTGCGGGACCCAGGCCGGGAACGGTCTCCAGGATCGACTCCCGAAAGCGACGCGCGCGCCGCCGCCGGTGGCCGGTGATCGCAAAGCGGTGCGCGTCGTCACGCACGCGCTGGATGAAATGCAGCGCGGCGCTGTCGGCGGCCAGCATCACAGGTATCGGATTGCCAGGCAGGAACAGGCGTTCCTGACCCGGTTTGCGATCCGCGCCCTTGGCGACACCGACCACCGCGAGTCCCTTACAGCCAGCCTCGGCCAGTGCCGCGACCGCCGCGTCCACCTGCCCGGCGCCGCCGTCGATGAGGATCAGATCGGGACGCGCGCGCTCCCCCTTGGCGATGTGGGCGCCGTGCCGCCGCAACGCCTGATGCATGGCGCCGTAGTCGTCCCCCGGCGCCACACCCTCGATGTTGTAGCGCCGATAGTCGGACTTACGGGCACCTTCCGGGGTGAACACGACGCACGATGCGACGGTGCCCTCGCCGGCGGTATGACTGACGTCGAAACATTCGACCCGGGCGGGCGGCTCGGGCAGATCGAGCACACGCGCCAGCACCTGCAGCCCCTCGACCGCCAGGTCGGTTTTCAGCCGGCGCATGCGCATCGCGTTGTTCGCGTTCTCGATCGCCTGCTCCATCCAACGCTCGCCCAATCCACGCTGCGGAACCCGCAGCTGCAGCGTACGGCCGGCCGCCTGCTGCAATGCCACGGTCACCGCATCGTGATCGGGCAGATCGACATTGATCAACACTTCCGGTGGCGCCGCCTCGCTGCCGTAGTACAGCAGCAGGAAATCGGACAGTGTCTCCGCCGGCTCGCTCAGCGCGCTGCCGGGAAAATGGTTGGCAGTGCCCAGATTGCGCCCCTCCCTCACCGGGAGCACGCAGATCGCATAGCTGCCGGGCTCACCGACGATCGCGATGACATCGATATCCTGACGCCGCTCGGCGTTGGCGAGCTGCTGCGCACGGATCTCCTGAAGCTCACGCAGCTGATCGCGCAGTCGCGCGGCGTCCTCGAACTGCAGCGCCGCCGACGCCTCCTCCATGCGCTGCTGCAGCCGGGCGATGACGTCGGCGTTGCGGCCCTCGAGCACCCCGATCGCGCCTTCGAGATCGCGCGCATAAGCCTCGGGCGCAATCAGTCCGACGCAGGGCGCGGAGCAACGTCCTATCTGGTGCTGCAGGCACGGGCGGCTGCGATTGGCGAAGAACGAATCGCGGCAGTTGCGGATCCTGAACACCTTCTGCAGATGTTGCAGCACATCGCGCACGATGTAGGCACTGGGAAACGGACCGAACTGCCGCCCTTCGGGCTGCCGTGGACCACGATAGAACACCAGGCGCGGAAAATCGTGTCCCGGCTGGCAGAGGATGTAAGGGAACGATTTGTCGTCGCGCAACATGATGTTGTAGCGCGGACGGTGGGTCTTGATCAGATTGCTCTCGAGCAGCAGCGCCTCGGGCTCGGAGTTGGTGACGGTGACCTCGATCCGCCCGACGCGTTTGACCATCGCCGCCACCCGCGGCACCGGATAGCCTTTGTTGAAGTAGCTGCCGACGCGATCGCGCAGGCGCGCAGCCTTGCCGACGTAGAGCAGCTCGCCCTCGGCCGAATACATGCGGTAGACCCCCGGACGGTGCGGCAGCGTCGCGACGTAAGCTTTGGGATCGAAAGTGCTGTCGGTCATGGCGGCGCGGCGCCAATCTGTCAGGTAGTCGTGGGGCGCGACTTCGCCAGTCTGGGCGACGCCTGGTGCGCGGTCGCCTTGTAAGCGCCCAACCCCGCATGGGTTGTCAGGCTTTGACCCAACTGCCGCAGCATGCCGTCATCGAGGCCGTAGATGAGGCTGTGGATCGCCAGCGGCTGTCCGCGTCCCCACGCATCCTGCACGATGGTCGACTCCGCCAGATGGGTCGTCTGCGCGATGACATTGAGTTCGCACAGACGGTTGATCTGCAGATCGATCTCACCGGCAGCATCCAGCTGATCGGCATGCCTGTGCTTCACGTCCTGGACGTGACGAAGCCAGTTGTCGATCAGTCCGAACTTCTGGTCCTGCAACGCCGCGGCCACGCCGCCGCAGCCATAGTGACCGCAGACGATGATATCGCGCACCTTCAGCACGTCGACCGCGAACTGGACGACGGACAGACAGTTGAGGTCGCTGTGCACGACGACATTGGCAACGTTGCGGTGGACGAAGATCTCGCCGGGCAGCAGATTCAGTATCTGATTGGCAGGCACGCGGCTGTCAGAGCAGCCGATCCACAGGTAGCGCGGCGTCTGCTGTTGCGCGAGACGCGTGAAGAACATCGGGTCGGCGTCGGTCACCCCGCTGGCCCACTGCCGGTTACGCGCGAGAAGTGCTTGCAGGTCGCCGGAGTCGCTCACGAAGATAGGGGCCTAGCGCTTCTTGCTGCGCTCGGCCATCAACATCGCAAGCTCGAGGGCCTGCTCGTAGTTGAGCCGGGGATCGACCTGCGAGCGGTAGGCGCGCTGCAGATCCGCATCGGTGAGGCCGCGGGCGCCGCCGGTGCATTCGGTCACGTCCTCGCCGGTCAGCTCGATGTGCGCGCCACCGAGGTAAGAGCCAAGATCGGCATGAATCCGGAACGCCAGATCGACTTCCTTCAAAATGTTCTCGAACCGGCGTGTCTTCAGACCTCCGGTGCTGGTCTCGGTATTGCCGTGCATCGGGTCGACGATCCACAGCACGGTGTGGCCGGTGCGCCGCACCGCCTCGATCACCCGCGGCAGCGAATTCTCGATGTCCTTCGCGCCGAAGCGGTGAATCAGTGTCAGCCGGCCCGGCTGATTGTGCGGATTGAGCGTCGTCACCAGCTGCTGCAGCCAGTTGTCATCCATCGCAGCGCCGATCTTGACGCCGATAGGGTTGGCAATCCCGCGGAAATACTCGACGTGCGCGCCATCCAGCTGCGCGGTGCGCATGCCGATCCACGGCATGTGCGTCGATAGGTTGTACCAGCGGTTCTGCCGGGCGATGAAACGAGTCTGCGCCTGCTCGTAGAGCAGATGCAGTCCTTCGTGGCTGGAGAAGAAATCGACACGCGTCGCGTCGTGTACCTGTTTGCCGGTAAGCGACTCGAAGAAATCCAGCGCGTCGCCGATCGAATGCGCGATACGCTCGTAGGCCTCGCGCAGCTCCGCGTGGCGCACGAATCCCAGATCCCAGTACTCCGGATGGTGCAGGTCGGCGAAACCGCCATCGACCAGCGCCCGTACGAAATTCAGCGTCAGGGCTGCGCGTTCATAGCCACGCAGCAGCAGCTGCGGATCGGCACGACGCGCCTCGGGTGTGAACTCCGGTCGGTTGACCAGATCGCCGCGGTAGGCCGGCAAGGTCACGCCATCGCGCGTTTCCTGATCGGTTGACCGGGGCTTGGCATACTGCCCGGCCATGCGGCCGACGCGTATCACCGGACGTTTCATGGCCGAGAGCAGTACCAGGCTCATCTGCAGCAGCACTTTCAGCTGCTTGGCGATGCGATCGGACTCGCATTCGGTGAAGCTCTCGGCGCAGTCCCCACCTTGCAGCAGAAAACCTTCACCACGCTGTGCCGCTGCCAGGCGCTCGCGCAGATTCTCGATCTCCCAGCTCACGACGATGGGAGGCAGACGCGCGAGTTCGCAGACGACGCGCTCCAGAGCGGTGACATCCTCATAGGTTGGCTGCTGCAGCGCCTTGCGCGTCTGCCAGCTCGCCGGGTGCCAGGAAGTGCCTTCAGTAGAGCGCATGGCGTAATGCTAACATGCGTGCTTTCCCGGGGATATTTATGAACAGCGTGCTGATCCTCGGCGCCGGCAAGATAGGCGCTCTGATCTCGGGCCTGCTGGGTGAATCCGGTGCATATGAGGTCCACCTGGCGGATGTCGACGCCGCGGCAGCCGACGGCGTCGTCAAGGCGCATGCGATCGGCAACATCCGGGCGGCGCGTCTGGATGCCACCGACCCCGCGGCGCTGCGCCAGCACCTGCAGCGCCAGCCGGCGCACGCGGTCGTCTCCAGCCTGCCGTACCACTGCAATGCCGCCGTCGCCGGGATCGCGCGCGAGGCGGGCATACATTATTTCGACCTGACGGAAGACGTGGAGGTGACCCGCCAGGTCAGCGCACTGGCGCGCGAAGCGCCGTCCACCTTCGTCCCGCAATGTGGTCTCGCACCCGGCTTCATCAGTATCGCCGGCGGCGAGCTGATCCGGCACTTCGACAGCCTGCGCAGCGTCAGGCTGCGCGTCGGCGCGCTGCCACAGCATCCGCACAATGTGCTGAAGTATTCGCTGACCTGGTCGACCGAAGGACTGATCAACGAGTACGGCAATCCCTGCGAGGCCATGGTCGATGGCCGCACCGTCGAGGTGCGCCCGCTCGAAGGCCTGGAAGAAATCGAGATCGACGGCACGCTCTATGAGGCTTTCAACACCTCTGGTGGATTGGGTTCGCTTGCGCAGAGTTTCGGCGATCGCTGCGAGAGCATGGATTACAAGACCATCCGCTACCCCGGCCATTGCTCACAGATGCGATTGCTGATGAACGACCTGAAGCTCAATCAGGACCGTGGCACGCTCAAGCGTATTCTCGAGAATGCCGTCCCGCAGACGCTCCAGGACGTGGTGATCGTCTATGCCGCGGTCACCGGCTTTCAGAATGGCGAGCTGCGCGAGGAAAACTACGTCAGCAAGATCTATCCGCAGATCATCGCCGGCCGGTTGTGGTCCGCGATTCAGGTCTCGACCGCGTCGGGTCTGTGCGCGGTACTCGATCTGGTACTGGCTCATCCAGATCGATACCACGGACTGGTCACGCAGGAGTCATTCCGGCTGCCCGAGATCCTGGCCAACCGCTTCGGCCGTCATCTGGCGGCCGGCAGCAGCAAGGATGTGTCCGGCGATGTAGTCGTCACCGGGGCATCCGGACGTCAGCGCTCCGCCCAGCGCTAGGGCCTGTTCCCCCGGAGACCCCAAGCTCATGTCGCACCCTTCCCTTGCCGCACTCGTCCAGCACTTCGAATTGCCGCTGCTGCAGCAGCCGACCGGCGCACCGGCCGCCTGCCTGGAATCTTTCAGTCCCGGCGACGGCAGTCTGCTCGGTCGCATCGCCACCAGCTCGCCGCAGCAGTACGAAGAAATCCTGCAACGCGCGGTCGGCGCCGCCCGCGTCTGGGCCGATGTGCCTGCACCGCGCCGCGGCGAACTGGTCCGCCTGTTCGGCGAGGAACTGCGCAGTCACAAGCGCGAACTGGCGCAGCTGCTGACGCTGGAGAACGGCAAGATCCTGGCCGAGTCGCTGGGCGAAGTGCAGGAGATGATCGACGTTGCGGATTTCGCGGTCGGCCAGTCGCGGATGCTCTACGGACGCACGATGCATTCGGAACGCCCCGGCCACCGCATGTACGAGCAATGGCATCCGCTCGGCGTGGTCGGCATCATCAGCGCCTTCAACTTCCCGGTGGCGGTTTGGGCTTGGAATGCGCTGCTGGCAGCCATCTGCGGCAATGCCTGTGTGTGGAAACCGTCTGCCAAGACACCGTTGACGTCGCTGGCCGTACAACAGCTGTGCGAACGGGTGATGAAGCAACAGCAGTCACCCGCGCTGTTCCAATTGCTGCTGGATGATGGTCGCCAATGGGGTGAGCGTCTGGCAGCGGACTCGCGCGTCAACCTGCTGTCGTTCACCGGTTCGACGGCAGTCGGGCGGCAGGTGGGACAGACGGTCGCCGCCCGGCTCGGCAAGAGCCTGCTCGAACTCGGGGGCAACAATGCCATCATCGTCGATGAGACTGCGGACCTCGACCTGGTCACGCGTGCGGTCGTCTTCGGCGCGCTGGGCACCGCTGGCCAGCGCTGCACCACCACGCGCCGGCTGCTGGTACATCGCGAACAGCTCGCCGAATTGCAGCGCCGGCTGGTTCATGCATACAAGCAGATTCGCATCGGCGATCCGTTGGAGTCATCGACGCTGCTTGGCCCGCTGATCGATCAGAATGCGGTGAAAGCATTCGGACGGGCGATCGCGGCAGCACAGGCCGCCGGCGGCGAGTTACTGGTCGGCGGCAGCGTTGTTGCGCGACCCGGCAACTATGTCGAGCCGGCGATCATCCTCGCGCGCAACGAGTGGGAGATCGTCCAGCACGAGACGTTCGGACCCATCCTGTATCTGATCGGTGTCGATTCGGTCGAGCAGGCGATTGCGATGCAAAATGCGACCGCCTATGGACTGTCGTCGAGTCTTTTCACCCAGCGCCTGCAGCACAGCGAGCTGTTCCTGAGTCACCGCGGCAGTGACTGCGGAATCGCCAACATCAACATCGGCACCTCCGGTGCCGAGATCGGCGGCGCGTTCGGCGGCGAGAAGGATACCGGCGGCGGCCGCGAGTCCGGCTCGGATGCCTGGAAGGCCTATATGCGGCGCCAGACCAATACGATCAACTGGAGCCGTGAACTGCCACTCGCGCAGGGAATCGAATTCGATTTCTAGGGCACGTTCACACAACGACGCAGACGATGGCGCAACGTTTCATCGCTCCAGTTGACGGCCGGGCAGCTGCAGTTCGATCCGCGCGCCCCTGAGGTCCTTCGACGCATCGATCAGCAGCCGGCCGCCGTAGAGGCCTACCGTCTCGCGCACCATCGCGAGCCCCAGACCATGGCCGGGCACGTGTTCGTCCGCGCGCACCCCGCGCTCGACTACCCGTGAGCGATTCTCCAGCGCGATCCCCGGACCATCGTCTTCGACCACGATCGAGAGGCGCTGCGGCAGATCGCGGGCCGGATCGAGCGACACGCGGACACGGACCGTCGACCGGCACCACTTGCAGGCATTGTCGACCACGTTTCCCAGCACTTCGAGAATGTCGCCGCTGTCGCCAAGAAAGCCGCAGTCGGCTGGCACGTCGAGATCGAGGCGCAAATCCTTGCGTGCATGCACCTTCATCATCGCCGCCCGCAGATCGGTGAGCAACGGCACTACCGGCAGCGGCGCCTGACCGAGTGTTGCACCCCCGCCAGCGGCCGCGCGCTTGAGCTGGTGCGCGACGATCTGCGCCATGCGGTCCACTTCGTCGCCGATCGTTGCTGCCGTGCGTGAAGGGTCGCTCTGCATGCCGTCGAGGCTTGCGCGGATGACCGCCAGCGGCGTCTTCAGGCTGTGAGCCAGATTCCCGAGCGTATCGCGGTAACGCGCGATGCGATTGCGTTCCGATTGCAGCAGCGCATTGAGACCGGCCGTCACGCTCTCGAGCTCACGCGGATAACCGCCACCCAGCGCCAGGGCAGTCCCCGACTCCACCGCGGCGATCTCCTGCTCCAGCCGCCGCACGGGCGACAATGCGCCGCGCATCATACCGGCCATCGTTGCCAGCAGTGCTACGGCAAGGCCGCCAAACCAGCCGGCCATGCGCCGACGAAATATGGAAAGCTGGCGCATCTGCGGCGCGACGCTGTCGGCCACCGTGAAGACGAGCTTCTTCGATAGACCGTTGCCGTAGAGCCACTGCAATCCGCGGCTGAGTTCCGCGACCGTCGAGCCGTCGCTGGCGATCCTGTAGCGATAGTCGACGCCGCCGACAGCCAGCTTGCCGCCGAGCTCCAGCCCCGTGCCGCTCAGAGAAGAAGAGTTCCAGATGAGTTTGCCATTCTCGTCGCGCAGCGACGCGTATTGCCCGGAACGCGGTACATCGAGCCGCTTCTCAGGATCGAGTTGATTGATGACCAGATTGCCATCCAGATCCAGATCCACCGCGGTCACCAGCGCGACCACCTGCTCTTCGAGCCGTTCGCGAATGGCTGCTTCCGTCTGCTGACGAAACACATAATCGATTGCCCACCCGGTCAATATGAAGAACAGCAGCAGTGGCAATGTGACCGCGATCAGCAGTCGTCGGCTGACCGACGGCGGTGAGCGCATCATGACCGGCAGCCTCCTAGGGCCTGTTCACGCGATGACTGTTGCGGACTATGCCGGACTATCGTGGACCACCACGGCGAAGGTCAGGCCGCACGACGCGGCAGACTAAGCCGGTAGCCCCGACCGCGCAGTGTCTCGATCGGTTTGAGCGTATCGTCGGGATCCAGCTTGCGGCGCAGGCGTCCGACCAGCACTTCGACCACGTTGCTGTCCCGATCAAAGTCCTGATCGTACAGTCGCTCGGTGAGCTCCGTTTTCGACACCACCTCGCCCGCGCGCAGCATCAGATGTTCGAGAATGCGATATTCGAAGCTGGTCAGCTCTACCGCGGTGCCGCTGACCGTGACCGTCTGCGCGCGCGTATCGAGCTCCAGGGGGCCGCAGGCGAGCGTCGCGCTGGCCCATCCACCGGTACGACGCATCAGCGCGGCGAGCCGCGCCTGCACCTCGGCGAAATGGAAAGGCTTGGCGACGTAGTCATCGGCGCCGGCACTGAGCCCTTCGACCTTGTCCTGCCAGCGGTCACGCGCCGTGAGGATCAGAACACCATAGGTCTTGCCTCGTGCCCGAAGCTGCCGGATGACCTCCAGACCGGACAGTTTGGGCAGCCCCAGGTCGATGATCGCGACATCGATCGGGTATTCGGTGGCGGCGTACAGTCCTTCTTCGCCGTCGGCTGCCAGGTCGACGCTGTACCCCGCTGCCGCGAGATCGGTCTTGAGCGCCTCACGCAGCGCTGCCTCGTCTTCCACTACCAGAACACGCAAGTGGGTACCCTCAACCTATCTATCAGAGATGTCTACGGTACTTCAGTACCGCTACTGGCGTCGATGTGAACCATCCAGATCCGCCCGTTCGCCGACAACAACCGGAACACATAGATACGCCGGCCGCCTTCATCGACCTCGTCGGTGCGCACGACGCGTGCCGCCGAGCCATAGCGCTCCTGCAGCTCACGTTCGGCCTGCTCTTTGGAAATCTGGTGCGCAATCTGGCTGGCGTGCGGCGGGTTCGGCGGCGCGCCCGCAGCAAATGGAGCCGAGAGCGCCAGCCCGACGCTCAGCGTCAGCATCAGCAGTCCCCGCACCATGATTTGGCATGCCGCACCGATCACCGTATAGCTCGATCGCCCGTCCGGCGCACTTGTAACTGGTGTTCCGACGGTAGCCCTGTGCCTGTGAACCGGAACTGAATCGATAGCCGGGAATCGATCACGTAAACCCGGCGTCTACATAATGGCGGCAGAGTCAGGTCCGTCCGACGCTCGTTCGATGGCTTTGGCCGCCTGCCACAGCTCTTCCCACTGGGCCGCGGTCAGTTGCTCCAGCGACAGCCGCCGATCTGCCGCGGCGCGCTCCATCTGTCCGAAGCGACGCTCGAACTTCCGTCCGGCGCCCTGCAGGGCAGCTTCGGGATCCACTCCCAGATGTCGCGCCCAGTTGGCAATGACGAACAGCAGATCGCCGATCTCCTCCTCGATATCGCCCTGGTGCGAGCGGCCGACGGCCTCATCGACTTCCGACAGCTCTTCACCGACCTTCTCGCGCACGGCCGCCGGCGACGGCCAGTCGAAACCTACCCGTCCGGCGCGACGACTGAGCTTCGCGGCCCGGGCCAGGGATGGCAGGGCGCGCGGCACATCCGCCAGCACACCATGATCGCCGGCCGCGGCACGTTCCTGCGCCTTCTGCGCTTCCCATGAAACGTGCAGCTGATCCATTGCCGGCGCGCTGGCTGATATACCGGCCGCAAAGACATGGGGATGCCGTCGCACCAGCTTCTCGCGGATGCCCTGCGCCACATCGGCAAAATCGAAACTGCCTGCCTCTTCTCCCATGCGCGCGTGAAAGACGACCTGGAACAGCAGATCGCCCAGCTCATCGCGCAGACGTTTCGGATCACGGCGGCCGATCGCATCAGCCACCTCATAAGCCTCTTCGATGGTGAAAGGCGCTATCGTCTCGAAGGTCTGCTGGCGGTCCCACGGACATCCGTCGGGCGCGCGCAACCGTGCCATCAACGCCAGCAGCGCCTCGAGCTGCTCGGCCGCGCGGCTCACGCGTGCGCCCCGCTGACGACCTCGCACAGGTTCATCAACATACCGGCCGTGGCGCCCCACACGTGGTATTCGCCGAAAGGCAGTTCCCAGACATCGACCGACAGTTCCCGCACCATGCGCTGTCCCTGCCGATAGCTCTCGATCGCGAGCACCAGCCCCAACGGCAGCTCGAATACGCCAGCAACTTCGCGGGTGTTGGGATTGAGCTGGAAACCGGGCCTGACCAGTGCCACCACCGGTGTCACGCGAAAACCCGAAAACATCATGTGATCGGTCAAAAACCCGATCGGCTGTATGAAGTGCGGGTCGATGCCTATCTCTTCGTGCGTCTCCCGGATAGCCGCGGCGGTTATGTCCGGATCGCCAGGATCGCGGCCGCCGCCGGGAAAACTGATCTGGCCGGCGTGCTGGCGCAGGCTCTGCGAACGCACCGTCATCAACAGACTGGGCGTTGCCTGATCGACGATGCCGATCAGGACCGCGGCCGGACGCATGGTCTGCGGAAAGTCCTCTTTGAGATGCGCGCGTATCTCGCTCGAGCGCGAGACGACGCCGCCCAGCCGGTAGTTGTCCGATACCAGATCCGGCTCGCGCAGCAGATTGCGCTGCAGCCGTTCGCGCCAGTCCGCTGGCAGCTGCGGAACGATTGGCGTCTCGGGGTGCGGACCCGGCTCAGCTGCCAATATCGTTCAGCCTCCGCCGCCGGTGCTGCCAGCCTTGATGCCGCCGCGTGTGAGTTCGGTCGGATCGAGCAGCCGGTCCAGTTCGCTTCGCGGCAGATCGGTCATGCTGGCCGCGACATCGCGGATCGGCTTGCCTTCCGCGTATGCCTTCTTGGCGATCGCGGCGCCCTTCTCGTATCCGATCACCGGATTGAGGGCGGTGACGAGGATCGGATTCTTGTCGAGCGCTTCGGTGAGCCGATCGCGATTGACCTTGAAGCCCTTGATGGCGCTGTCGGCCAGTACGCGCGACACGTTGGCAAGCAGGCGAATGCTCTCACTGAGGTTGTAGCCGATTACCGGCAGCATCACGTTGAGCTGGAAGTTACCGGACTGCCCGGCAACGGTGATTGCCGCATCGTTCCCGATCACCTGTGCGGCAACCATCGCGGTCGCCTCGGGAATCACCGGATTGACCTTGCCCGGCATGATGCTGCTGCCCGGCTGCAGCGAAGGCAGCGCGATCTCACCCAGACCGGCCAGCGGTCCGCTGTTCATCCAGCGCAGGTCGTTGGCAATCTTCATCAGGCTGACGGCGATGACTTTCAACTGACCGGAAAGCTCCACGGCCGTATCCTGCGACGACAGCGATTCGAACAGATTGCCGTTCGGCCGAAACTCGATGCTGGTGAGTTTCTGCAGGGCCTTGCACACCTTCGCACCGAAATCGCCCGGTGCGTTGATGCCCGTACCCACCGCGGTTCCGCCCTGCGCCAGCGACAGCAGCCGCGGCTCGACCGCTCGCAAGCGGGCAATACCACTCTCGATCTGCGCTCGCCAACCGGAGACTTCCTGCGCCAGCGAAACCGGCATCGCATCCATCAGATGCGTGCGGCCGGTCTTCACGACGCCGGCGACTTCCTTCTCCTTGGCCGCCAGTGTCTGTGCCAGGTGGGTCAGCGCCGGCACCAGCTGCTCGCGCACCAGGAGCGCCGCGCTGACGTGAATGGCCGTGGGAATCACATCGTTGCTGCTCTGGCACATGTTGACGTGATCGTTGGCATGTACCGACGTACCGGACTTCGCCGCGAGGTGCGCGATCACCTCATTGGCGTTCATGTTGCTGCTCGTGCCCGAGCCGGTCTGGAAAATGTCGATCGGAAATTGTGCATCGTGCTTGCCGGCAGCCACCTCGGCTGCGCAGCGCTGGATCGCCTCGCCGAGCTTGGCGTCCAGCAACCCGAGTTCCACGTTGGCGACGGCCGCGGCCTGCTTGATCAGTGCGAGCGCGCGGATGAAGCCGCGCGGCAAACGCAGCCCGCTGATGGGAAAATTATCCACCGCACGCTGTGTCTGCGCGCCCCACAGGGCATCGGCGGGCACCTTCAGCTCGCCCATGCTGTCGCGTTCAACCCGAAACGATGCTGATTCCATGATCCTAAGCTCACCCCGGCACAGTTGTTTCTATGCGTTATCATACGCGGCATCGCTATGGATTTGTCTGCCCTCAACGCGCTCTCCCCGGTAGATGGCCGCTACGCTGCAAGCGCGGCGCCACTGCGTCCGTTCTTCTCCGAGAGCGCTCTGATCTGCGAGCGCATTCGCGTCGAGGCGCTGTGGCTCGATGCCCTGACGCAGCAGCGCCTGGGACTGCTGGCGGCACCGCTGCCGGCCGCTGCGCGCGAGCGACTGACGCAGCTGGCCCGGGATCCCGGTCCGGATGCGCCGGCCGCGGTGAAGGCCACCGAGCGGCGCATCAATCATGATGTCAAAGCGGTCGAATATTTCGTACGCGACGCGATGGCCGCGGCAGGCGCCAATCCGGCCGCGCTCGAACTGGTGCATTTCGGCTGCACGTCCGAAGACATCAACAATCTGAGTTATGCCCGGCTGCTGCAACGGGCCCGGGAAGAGGTATTGCTGCCGGAACTGGACCGCATCGGCGCGGCGCTGCGAACACTGGCTCACGACTACGCCGCACTACCGATGCTCGCGCGCACGCATGGCCAGACGGCGAGCCCCACTACTTTCGGCAAGGAAGTGGCCAATGTCGGCGCCCGCCTGCAGCGGGCACGACTGCGCCTTGCCGGCGTCGAGGTGCTGGCCAAGTGGAATGGCGCGGTCGGCAACTACAACGCTCATCTGATCGCCCGCCCCGAGATCGATTGGTTGAATGTCAGTTGCCAATTCATCCAGAGTCAGTCGCTCGTCTGGAATCCCTACAGCACCCAGATCGAACCGCATGACTGGATCGCGGAGCTGTGCGACGCCTGCGCCAGCATCAACGTGATTCTCATCGACTGGTGTCGCGACGTCTGGGGATACATATCGCTCGGCTACCTGAAGCAGCGCGCGGTCGCCGGTGAAGTCGGCTCCTCCACCATGCCGCACAAGGTCAACCCGATCGACTTCGAAAATGCAGAGGGCAACTTCGGGCTTGCCAACGCGATGCTGCGTTTCTTTGCCGACAAGCTTCCGATCTCGCGCTGGCAGCGCGACCTGACCGATTCCACCGTACTGCGCAATCTCGGCGTGGCCCTGGCGCACAGCTTCATCGGCTGGAAGGCATTGCAGCGCGGGCTGTCGCGCATCACACCCGACCCGCGGCGCATGAGCGACGACCTCGGCGGTGCCTACGAGACGCTCGCGGAAGCGATCCAGAGCGTACTGCGGCTGGCAGGCGTTCCCGGTGGCTATGAGACGCTGAAGGATTTCACCCGCGGCCAGCGCATCGACTCCGCTGCGCTGCAGTCGTTCGTCGCGTCCCTGCCGCTGAATACCGCCGACCGCGAGCGGCTCGCCAACCTGACGCCGCTCGAATACACCGGTCTGGCAGCAGTGCTGGCGCGGCAGTTCGCTTCCACTGCCGAGTGACATAATCCGCGTAAAACTGCGGAAAATCCGACGTTTCGTTATCCGCTTCACTAAAGCGGGCCGCCAAGTGTGACCGGTTTGGCGCTGGATCGAAGCGCGTCGGGCCTACTATTTCGCCTGCCAGAAGACTTACCAATCCAGGCGGACCCATGAACCTGACCGCAGGCCGCATGACGACTTCGGCAAAACTCGCCAGCTTCGGACTCGAAGACGGACCGCAGGTCCCCGCGACTTTGCCGGAGCGCCCCACCGTATCGGAAACGCTGCACGTCCTGAGTACGTTCGAGGAAGTGAGCGCTGCCACGGAATCGGTCGTCTCGAGCGGTCAGCGACTGATCTCCATCATGACCCCGGATCTCGAGCCCGAGATCTTCGATCAGCCGGCGATGCTCGAGATCGTCAAGCGCTTCGTGCTCGGCCGCAGCTTCGCCAAGGTGCGCGTGCTGATGCGTGACCAGGCCCGGCTCAGCAATGGGGCCAACCGCTTCATCGCGATGGCGCATCGACTGACGAGCTATCTCGAGATCCGCATCCGTGCTCCCCAATTCCGCGAACTCACGGCGGCGTACTGCATCGCCGACGAGCGCGCGATCGTTTATCGCCCACGGGCAGACAAGGCCGACGGGCTGGCCGGTTTCAACAATCCCAAAGTGGCTCGCCAGTACCTGCAGGAATTCGACGGCATCTGGCTGGCGAGCACCCCGGAAGAGCGCGAAGTACGCGTCGCCCGCCGCTGACGTTCATTCGTCGGTGCCGACGGCAGTGACAGCACCGGTAGCCCGACTCGCGGCGCGCTGCGGCGCAATCCTTCGCGGGTTATCCTTGATCCCATGGTATGGAAGCCCGACGTCACGGTAGCTGCCGTCATCGAGCGCGCCGGCCGTTTTCTGCTGGTCGAGGAGCGCATCCGCGGCAAGCTCGTATTCAATCAACCCGCTGGCCATCTCGAAGACGGAGAATCGTTGCTGGACGCGGTGATGCGCGAAACGCTCGAAGAGACTGCCTGGCGCTTTACCCCGCAGTCCCTGCTCGGACTCTACCTGTGGCGCAGTCCGCGTGGCCACACGACCCTGCGTCTGGCCTTCACCGGGGTCGTCGGCGACTTCGATGCGACCCGTGCGCTCGATCCGCCGATCGTCGCGACCCACTGGCTGAGCCCGCAGGAAGTCCAGGCGCGCAGCGCACGCCTGCGCACCGAACTGGTGACCCTCTGCATCGATGACTACCTTGCAGGCCGCAGACTGCCGCTGGAGGCTGCCCGGCATCTCGTCTCGCAGGCCTCGCCGTGAGTAGCGCAACCCAGATCGTGGTCGGAATGTCCGGGGGCGTGGACTCTGCCGTGGCCGCCTTGCGATTGCGCGATGCCGGCTACGACGTCCAGGGCCTGTTCATGAGCAACTGGGAGGAACAGGACGACTACTGCACCACCGCGCAGGACTACCAGGATGCCAGGCGCGTTGCCGCGGATCTGGGCATCCCGCTGCATCGGGTCAATTTCGCCGACGAGTATCGCGAACGAGTCTTTCAGCACTTCCTGATCGAGTACCGCGCCGGCCGTACTCCCAACCCCGATGTGCTGTGCAACCGGGAGATCAAGTTCGGCCTGTGCCTCGACTACGTGCAGCGGCTGGGTGGTCAGTGCTTCGCCACGGGACATTACGCCCGCACGGCGATGGCCGATGACGGTCCTGCCCTCTATCAGGCGGCCGACCGGCAGAAGGACCAGAGCTATTTCCTGCATGCCGTCGAGCGTTCGCGCTTCGCGCGGGTGCTCTTTCCGCTCGCAGAACTGGACAAGCCGCAGGTCCGGGAACTCGCACGCCGTGCCGGCCTGCCGGTCCACGACAAGCCGGACAGCACCGGCATCTGCTTCATCGGCGAGCGGCCGTTCGCCGAATTTCTGAGCCGCTATGTCGCCGATCAGCCCGGGTCGATCGAGTCGCTCGATGGCCAGGTGCTGGGCCGGCACCGGGGCCTGTGTTTTTATACGCTTGGGCAACGCTCAGGCCTTACAATTGGCGGCTCGGCGGGACGGGCTCAGGAGCCGTGGTATGTGGCCCGCAAGGATGCTGACCGCAATGCCCTGATCGTCGTTCAGCGCCACGAACAGCAGTGGCTGGACGCCCGGGTGGTCGAATGCGGCCCGATCAACTGGCTCTGCGCGCCGCGCACCGGGAATTTCGCCGCGCAGGTGAAGCTCAGGTATCGCCAGCCCGCGCAGCAGGCCGTGGTCACGGTCGCCCAGGCGGATGGGGGCGCGGAAGGACGCACGACGATCGAATTCGTCGAGCCCCAGCGGGCCGCCACGCCAGGGCAGTTCGCCGTACTTTATGAAGGCGAGCGGTGCCTCGGCGGTGGCGTGATCGAACAGGCCCTATATAATTTACAGGTTTTGCCGCGCCACCTGTCGCGCGCGGCGGTGTTGGAGGATGTTTATGACCGATAGCTTCAAGGCTCGCACGACTCTGAACTCGGGCGGCAAGACGTTTGATATCTGGAGTCTGCCCGCGCTTGGGGCCGAGAAAGTGGCGCGTCTGCCCTACTCGCTGAAGATCCTGCTGGAGAATCTGCTGCGCCATGAGGACGGCACCAACGTCACCCGCAAGGATATCGAAGCGCTGCTCAACTGGGACCCCAAGGCCGCTCCTTCCTACGAGATTTCATTTACACCGGCGCGCGTGGTGATGCAGGACTTTACCGGGGTTCCCGCGATCGTCGACCTGGCCGCGATGCGCGAAGCGATGACGCGTCTGGGTGGTAACGCCGACGAGATCAATCCGCTGGCACCGGCCGAACTGGTCATCGACCATTCGGTACAGGTCGACCACTACGGCACCGATCACGCGCTCGCGGACAACAACCGCATGGAGTTCGAGCGCAATGGCGAACGCTACGCGTTCCTGCGCTGGGGTCAGTCGGCCTTCCACAATTTCAAGGTAGTGCCGCCGAACACCGGCATCGTCCACCAGGTCAACCTGGAGTATCTCAGTCGCGTCGTATTCGAGAAGTCGGAAAGCAATGGCCAGCAGGCCTATCCGGATACCGTCGTCGGCACCGATTCGCATACCACGATGATCAACGGCCTGGGCGTGCTGGGCTGGGGCGTCGGCGGCATCGAAGCCGAAGCGGCCATGCTGGGCCAGCCCGTCACGATGCTGATTCCGCAGGTCATCGGCTTCAGGCTCACCGGCAGCCTGCCGGCGGGCACCACTGCGACCGACCTGGTGCTGACGGTGACCGAACTGCTGCGCAAGAAGGGCGTCGTCGACAAGTTCGTCGAGTTCTTCGGCGACGGCCTCGCGAATCTGCCGTTGGCCAACCGTGCCACCATCGGCAACATGTCACCGGAATTCGGCAGCACCTGCGCCATCTTCCCGATCGATGAAGAGACCATCAGCTACCTTAAGCTGTCGGGCCGTCCGGAGAGCCAGGTCAAGCTGGTCGAAGACTACGCGCGTGCGCAGGGACTGTGGCGCAAGAACGGCGAGAAGCCGGCGCAGTACACTGACGTGCTCGAACTGGATCTGAGCACTATCGAACCGAGCCTCGCGGGCCCGAGCCGTCCGCAGGATCGCGTGCCGCTGAAGGTCGCCAAATCGACCTATCAGAAACATCACGCCCGCATGGCCGGCGAACGCTCGAAGAAGAATGCAGGTGCCACCGGCAAAGCCCCGGTCAGCGTCGATGGCAAGTCGTTCGAGCTGAAGGACGGGGCCATCCTGATCGCAGCGATCACCAGCTGCACCAACACCTCCAACCCGTACGTGCTCATGGCTGCCGGCCTTCTGGCGCGCAATGCGCACCAGCGTGGACTGACGTCCAAGCCCTGGGTCAAGACGAGTCTGGCACCCGGTTCGCGTGTGGTAACCGACTATCTGAAGCAGGCCAACCTGCTGGAGTCGCTGGCTAGCGTCGGCTTCGACCTGGTCGGCTACGGCTGCACGACCTGCATCGGCAACAGCGGCCCGCTGAAGAGCGAGATCTCGGCCGGTATCAAGAGCGGCGACATCATCGGCTGCTCGGTGTTGTCCGGTAACCGCAACTTCGATGGCCGCGTGCATCCCGAGATCAAGATGAACTTCCTGGCCTCCCCGCCGCTGGTGGTTGCCTACGCGCTCGCCGGCTCGATGGAGGTCGATCTCAACAACGAGCCGATCGGCAACGGCAGCGACGGCAAGCCGGTCTATCTCAAGGACATCTGGCCGAGCCCGCAGGAAGTGGCCGAGAACGTGCACAAGAACATCACCTCCGAGATGTTCCGCCGCAGCTACGGCAACGTCTTTGCCGGTGACGAACGCTGGCAGGCCATCAAGGTGCCCGACAGCAAGATCTACAAGTGGGACGACAAGTCGACCTACGTCAAGAATCCGCCCTACTTCGAAGGCATGACGATGAAGCCGGCGACGATTGCCGGCATCAAGGGCGCGCGCGTACTGGCGCTGCTCGGCGACTCGGTGACGACCGATCACATTTCGCCTGCCGGCAACATCTCGAAGAACAGTCCGGCTGCGAAATACCTGATGGAACAGGGCGTGCAACCGGCGGACTTCAACCAGTACGGTGCGCGCCGCGGCAATCACGAAGTGATGATGCGTGGCACCTTTGCCAACATCCGCCTGCACAATCTGCTGCTGCCCGGCACCGAAGGTGGTATCACCGAGTACCTGCCCAAGAAAGAGCAGATGAGCATTTACGATGCGGCCATGCGCTACAAGGCCGATAAGACACCGCTGGTCATCCTCGCAGGCAAGGAATACGGCACCGGCTCATCGCGTGACTGGGCGGCCAAGGGCACGATGCTGCTGGGTGTACGCGCGGTCATCGCCGAGAGCTTCGAGCGTATCCACCGTTCGAACCTCATCGGCATGGGCGTCCTGCCGCTGCAGTTCGAGGACGGCAAGAACGCGCAGTCGCTGGGATTGACCGGCCGCGAGACGTTCGAGATCTCGGGTTTCGATGCCGCCGACGCGCGCACGGCATCCGTGGTCGCAACTCCAGAGAGCGGCTCGCCGATCAAGTTCAACGTCCGGGTGCGCATCGACACGCCGAAGGAGCGCGAATACTTCCGTCACGGCGGTATCCTGCACTTCGTGCTGCGTCAGCTGGCCGGCCAGAAGAGCGCCGCCTGAGCGGCGCCCTTCCGATCGGCCCGACGACAACAGGTCCAGTCAGTTGAGCGGCGGCGGCCTCGCGGTCTTCGATCTTGACGGCACGATCACCCGCAGCGACACACTGGCGCCCTATCTGTGGGGTTACCTGTGGCGCCGGCCGTGGCGCGCCCTGCGCGGCATTGCCGGCCTTCCCACGGCGCTGCGCTATCCGTTCACTCACGACCGCGGCGCCGTCAAGGGCGCCGCGGTGCATGCCATCCTGGGCGGCGCCAGCCGCGAGAGTCTGGATCGCTGGTCCGATCGATTCCTGTCACGTCTGCTGCCCCATGGGCTGTTCCAGGAGGCGTTGGCTGCTATCGAAGAGCATCGCAAGGCAGGCGACCGTCTGCTACTGATGTCTGCCAGCACCGATATCTACGTACCTCGCATCGGCAAGCTGCTGGGGTTCGACGAGGTCATCTGCACACAGGTGCGCTGGCGTGACGATGGCCGGCTCGACGGACATCTGGCGAGTCTGAATTGCCGCGGCGAGGAGAAACTGCGGTGTCTGGCAGCCGTCGTGGCGCGTGAGCAGCCCGATCGCATTTACGCCTACGGCAACAGTTCTTCGGATCTTGCGCACATGAAGCTTGCGCACGAGGCTTTCATGATCAATGCCTCGTCGCCGGCGCCGGTGAAATCGCTGCGCTGGCAGCAGCGCGCCGTTACATTGCCGTCCTGACTTCCCACAGCTCCGGAAAGAAGCGCAGCCTCAGCGCTTTTGCCAGGTAAGCAACGCCGGCGGTACCGCCGGTACCCGCCTTGTAGCCGATGATCCGCTCGACGGTCTTCATGTGCTGGAACCGCCAAACCTGGAATCGGTGATCGAGATCGACCAGTTTCTCGGCCAGTTCGTACAGGTCCCAGTCCTTGTCCGCGTTGTGATAGACACCGAGCCAGGCAGCGGTCACCTGTTTCGACTGAACGTAGGGCTGACTGAAGTCGCGTGACAGCAGCTCGGCGGGAACGCCATAACCGCGCTGGGAGAGCAGCCTGAGCACCTCGTCGTAGAGGCTGGGCGATTTCAGCGCTCGCGACAGCGCTTGATAAGCGGACTCGTCGCGCCGATGCACTTCGATCATGTCCGCGTGCTTGTTGCCGAGCGTGAACTCGAGCAACCGGTACTGCACCGACTGGAAACCCGAGGAGCGTCCCAGCGCGTTTCGGAACGACGAATAATCGGACGGCGTCATCGTCGAGAGTACTTCCCAGACCGCCAGCAGCTGCGCCTGCACGCGCCCCACCCGGCCCAGCATCTTGAACGACGGATCCAGTTCATCCCGGCGCACGCACTCGATCACACCGTGCAATTCGTGCAACATCAGGCGCATCCACAGTTCGGACACCTGATGCACGATGATGAAAAGCATCTCGTCGTGCTCGGTCGTCAGCGGCTTCTGCGCGTCGAGCAGGCGATCCAGTAGTAGATATTCGCTATAGGATGCCGAGCTGCCGAGATCCCAGTGAACCGCCTCGTCGGACAGGTCCACCCGCGTCGTCGCGTCGGAGCCTGGGCCGGGCGGGCGCTCGTTCATGCCGGCAGCCTCATCGAATGACACTCATCGAAATATCCAGGCTGGCACGCGACGCCACCCCTGCTGCAGCTCCCGATCCAACACCTTCCAATCCGGCTCGTAGCGCGCCACCTCGGCCCAGAAGCGGTCCGAATGGTTCATCTGACGCAGGTGCGCCAGCTCATGGATCATCAGATAGCGCAGCACCTCGGGGCGCTGGAACAGCAGACAGACGTTCAGACTCACGGTCGAACGCCTCGAACAGCTGCCCCAGCGCGTGCGCTGACAGCGGATCTGCACTTTGCCGGGCTTGACGCCCATCTGCACCGCCAGCTCCCGCAGCAGCGGATCGAACCGTGCCGCGGCATGCTGCAGCAGCCAGCGCATGAACACGTGGCGCACCTGCTCCCGATCGTGCTGCGAGCCGTGCAGCTCCAGTTCTCCCGGTCGTATCTCGTGCAGCCCCAGTCGTTCGCTATTGACGCCCGCGCGGCAACGCCATTCCTCATCGATGCCGCTGAGCGACAGCGACGCCGGAGGCATCGGCCAGTCCACCTGCGGAACCGCACGCTTGCGCTGACGCTCTATCCATTCGCGATGTTCACTGACGAACGCGTTGACACGATGGGGTGACGTCCGCGGCGGCACCACGATTTCCACGCCGCCATTGCGGAATACGCGCACGCTCAGGCGACGCGCACGGGCACTCTGGCGCACGGACCAGCGCTGCTCGACATTACCCAGATCCCAGAGTTGAAGCTGACGCAACATTGAGCTGAATCATATCAGGCATCGGCACATCGCATTACAGTACACGCATGCAATGGATCGACATCGGTGCCAACCTGACGCACGAGAGTTTTCGCGATGATCGCGACGCTGTGATCGAACGCGCGATCGAGCGCGGTGTCGTGCAGATGATCGTCACGGGCGCTGATCTCGCAGGCAGCACTGCAGCGCTTGAACTGGCGCGGCAACGGCCATCGATGCTGTTCGCGACCGCGGGCGTGCACCCGCACCACGCGCAGCAGCTACAGGCGGACGACATCCCGCAGCTGCGCGAACTGCTGGCATGTCCTGAGATCGTCGCCGTCGGCGAATGCGGCCTCGACTATTTTCGTGATTATTCGTCGCGGACCGCGCAACGTCAGGCGTTCGAGCGGCAATTGCGGCTGGCCGCAGACTGCGGCAAACCGGTGTTTCTGCACCAGCGCGACGCTCACGAAGATTTCACCGCACTGTTGCGGGAATTCCGGCCGTCACTCAGCGCGGGAGTAGCTCACTGCTTCACGGCTGGCGCGCTCGAGCTCGAGACGTACCTCGAACTCAACCTCTCCATCGGTATCACCGGATGGATCAACGACGAACGCCGTGGCGCTCACCTGCATGCGCTGATGCCGCGGATTCCGCGTGGGCGGCTGCTGCTCGAGACTGACGCACCGTATCTGCTGCCGCGCGATCTGAAACCCCGACCCGCCTCGCGACGGAACGAGCCGATGCACCTCCCGCACGTGGGCGCCACGGTCGCGGCGGCGCGCGGCGAGAGTGTCGCCGAATTCGCCGCGCAAACGACAGCCCACGCACGCGCACTGTTCGCCCTGCCGGATCCTGTCATGTCCTCGTAACAACCCAAAACTACGTTTCACAACGATGAAACGTAGCCTGCCGAAGACTCCCGCCGCCCTGATGGCGGTACTGCTGTTACACCTGTCGCTGCACGCGCCGATCGCCCATGGCGGATCGGCACCCGCTGCAGACATCCCTGAACGCTGTCCGCGACCCGATGTCGGGAGCATCGTTCCCGAGCCCCCGATGCTCAAGAGCCATGACGGCGTGCTGCGACTCGACCTCGCAGTACGTAACAGCGCCCAGCGCGATGGCTCCATGCGCTACTGCTACGTCACCGCTGACGGCGCTCAGGCGCCCACCCTGAGTCTGCAACCGGGCGACGAACTGATCCTGCATCTGCGCAACGAGTTGACCGGCACGGCGGGCACGCATACGGCACCCACAGCGCACGCCGCTCACGGCTCCCACAGCTCCCACGGCTCGCAGGCCTCCGCCACTGCGGCTGACCCCTGTACCAGCGGCGCGATGAACGCTACGGCCACCAACCTGCATTTTCACGGTCTGACGGTTCCAGCGCGCTGCCACGAAGACGATGTACTGAAAACCTCGATCGCCGCCGGCTCGGCCGCGTTCGAATATCGGTTCCACATTCCGCGCGATGAGCCGCCGGGACTCTACTGGTACCACCCCCATATCCATGGCTTCAGCAGTCAGCAGGTCCAGGGCGGCGCTTCCGGCGCGATGATCATCGAGGGCATCGAACGCGCGGTGCCGGACGTGGCGGGCCTGCCGGCGCGCGTGTTCGTCATCCGCGACCAGCCATTGTTGTATCCCGACGCACCGCCCGCCGCGTCGGAGCCGGTGGTACCGAAGATGATGATCGATCGCGATGGCGATTCAGCCAATAACGGCACCGGCTTCGGCAAGCCGGCAAAGGATCTCTCGATCGACTACGTGCCGGTGCCCTACCCCGACTACCCGCCGGCGACGATCACCATGCAGGCAGGTCAGCGGCAGCTATGGCGCGTGCTCAACGCCGGCGCTGTGACGTATCTGAACCTTGCGATACTTCTGGGGCGCGACCCGCAGCAACTCGGGATCGTGGCGCTCGATGGCGTGCCGCTGAATCACCGCGGTGGCGATTCACCGTCGACGCAGTGGGTCGATCACATCGGCATACCACCCGGGGGGCGCGCCGAGTTCATCGTCAGCGCTCCGCCCGCAGGCGCCTCGGCACTGCTGGTGACGCGTACCGTCGATACTGGCCAGGGAGGCGAAAACGATCCGAACCGGCCTCTGGCAAGACTGGTCGCGAATACCGCGCCGTGGACGCAGGATCTCCTGCCTGCTGATCCGACGCCGCTCCCGCCGGCAAGTCGGGCCTGGCTCGGCAACGTCACGCCGGTCCGGACGCGCAAACTTTATTTCTCCGAGAAGCTCGAGAATCCTGCCGACCCGAACAGCGCGACGACCTTCTATCTGACCGTGGACGGCCAGACACCTGCACCGTTCGACCCCGCCTCCGATGAGCCCAACATCATCGTGCACCAGGGCGATGTCGAGGACTGGATCATCGAGAACCGCTCGACCGAACTGCACGCGTTCCATATCCACCAATTGCACTTCCTGCTGGTCGACTGGTCCGGGGTACCCGTCAACGAGCCTTTCCTGCGCGACACCGTCAACGTGCCGTATTACAACCCGCGCATGCTGCAATATCCGAGCGTGCGCGTCCGCATGGACTTCCGCGATCCGGATACGGTGGGCACTTTCGTTTATCACTGCCATCTGCTCGAGCACGAGGATGGCGGCATGATGGGCATCATCCGGGTCGAACCCGCGGCTTCGACGCCGCCCTAGAAACGCAGCACCGAATCATCGCGCGCGCTGCCACGGCGCGCGTACTCCATGCGTTCATGAATCGATCATCGCCATGCAACATAAGGCCGGTAGAAATGCCCGCGCTCTAATCCTGCATCCAGTTTCAGGGAGTCTTATTCAATGACACGCAAGCCACTTGCCTCCAAAGTCGTCGTTGCGACGCGAATAGCGCTGGGAACGCTCGCAGCAATGCAATTAGCGCTGGGCCCGACGATCGCTGCGGCCGCCACCGCGATCTCGCCGGACGACAACACCAATTCGCCGATCAAGCACGTCATCGTGATCATCGGTGAGAACCGCAGCTTCGACCACGTCTACGCCACCTATGTGCCGAAGAATCACCAGGCCGTCTGGAATCTGCTGTCCGAGAAGATCATCAATGCGGACGGCACCCGTGGCGTCAACTTCAACAAAGCACAGCAGCTCGCGGCAACCGATTCGGGCGATCAGTTCCTGCTGAGCCCGCCGAAGCAGCCGTTTCCGAACAACGTCCTGCCCGCGCCGCTTGTCGGGGGACCGAAGGATTCGTACATTCCCAACGACAATCTGCAGACCGCGGTCGAATCCGAGAATGGCCTGCCGGAGGACTACTATGCCTCGCTGATCGAAGGCGGCACGGGACAGACTTCCAAGACGCCGGACCTGCGTATCACGAACGTGACCTCGCTTGCGACCGGTCCCTTCCAGCTGACGAATGGCAAGAATTTCCTCTACACGGACTATGCTGCAAGCCCGGTACATCGCTTCTATCAGATGTGGCAGCAGCTCGACTGCAGCGTGCAGCAGGCCACGGTACTCAAGCCATCGGGCTGCGATGAAGCACTGTTCTCGTGGGTTGAAACGACCGTCGGCGCCGGCGCCAACGGCATCGCGCAGCCGGCCAATTTCAGCACCGAATACTCGAGCACCGCGGTGACGACCGGCGAAGGCTCAACGGCGCTGGGCTTCTACAATGTCCAGCAGGGCGACGCGCCTTATTTCAAGCATCTCGCCGACACCTACTCGATGAGCGACAACTTCCATCAGTCCGTCAACGGCGGCACCGGTGCGAATCACATCATGCTGGGTCATGGTGACATGATCTATTTCAGCGATGGCAATGGCACCGCCACCACCCCGCCCGAGAATGTCGTCACGGATCCGACCCTTCCCGCACTCTCTGAAATCGAGAATCCGAACCCGGCGCCGGGCACCAACAACTGGTACACCGACGACGGTTACGGCGGTGGCTCGTACGGCAGCCCGGCTTACGGCGGCGGTTCTTATTCGAACTGTTCGGACACCACCCAGCCAGGCGTGTCCCCGATCGTCAACTACCTGTCGTCGCTGCGGCGTCCGGTCGACCCCCATTGCGAAGCAAACCATTACTACCTGCTGAACAACTACAACCCGGGGTATTTCGGTAACGGCGCCAACGCCTTCACCGACACCAACAAGAACAACACCACGTTCACCATTCCGCCGTCGAGCGTACCGAGCATCGGCGATACCATGCTCAAGGCGGGAGTTTCGTGGAAATACTACGGCGACCAATGGGATGCCTATGTGCCGGATCCGTACCAGCTGAATTACGGCGCTGCCGGCGCGGCGACCGACGAGTACTGCACCATCTGCAATCCGTTCCAGTACGACACGTCGATCATGACCGACGCGAGCGTCCGCGAGGAACACATTCAGGACACGCTGAATCTGTACTCCGACATCGATAGTGGCACGCTGCCGGCCGTCTCGTTCGTCAAGCCCTCGGGGCTCGTCGACGGTCACCCGGCTTCGTCCAAGCTCGACCTGTTCGAAGGCTTCACGAAGAAAATCATCGATGCCGTCCACAGCAACAAGCAGCTGTGGAAGGACACGGCGATCATCATCACCTTCGACGAGGGCGGTGGTTACTACGATTCGGGCTACGTGCAGCCGCTGGACTATTTTGGCGACGGCACACGTATCCCGCTCATCGTGGTCTCGAAATGGTCCAAGGGTGGACACATCTCGCACGACTACGGCGATCACGTCTCGATCCTGAAGTTCATCGAACGCAACTGGAATCTGGATCCGGTCACCAACCGCAGCCGGGATAACTTCCCGAACCCGGTCGCTACCCGGAGCAATCCTTACGTTCCGCTGAATTCACCGGCGATCGGTGATCTGTTCGATCTGTTCGACTTCGATAATCACTTCATCATCGACTGACCGGACTCGACGATAGGAATGATAGTTGGCGCCCCGCCGGTCAAGCATGACCGGCGGGGCCGGCGACGGCTCCGGGCCTGTGCCGGGACTATTTTCGCAGCTCGACCCGCAGCGTCAGCAGACCGCGAAATGCCACGCTCGGCAGATGGGCAACCGAGTCCGCATCCACAGCGAACCCGGGATATCGGCGCGCCAGCGCTTCCAGAACGACCTGAACTTCCATGCGTGCGAGCGCGGCACCGAGGCAGGTGTGTATGCCATGTCCGAACGACAGCGCGCGCGCCGTAGGCCGTCGCAGATCCAGGCGATCCGGCGCATCGAAGTGCGCCTCATCACGATTGGCCGATCCCAGGAATACGGTAACCAGCTCGCCACATCGAACCGTACGATCGCTCAGCACAAGATCGCAGGTCGCCTGGCGGGCCGTGGCCTGAACCGGACCATCGAACCGCAGCAACTCATTGACCGCCGACGTTGCCAGCCGCGGATCGTCGACCAGCAGCTGCCACTGATCCGGGTGGCGTGACAGCGCCAGCAGACCACTGCTCAACAGATGCGACGTGGTCGAGTGCCCGGCCGCCAGCAGCAGCATCAGATTGACGATGAGCTCTTGCGTACTCAACCTGTCGCCCAGCTCTTCCACGACGATCAGGCGGCTGAGCATGTCGTCTGCCGGCGTGCTGCGGCGGCGCTCGATCAGCTCACGAAAATAGGCAACGAACGCCAGGATGCCCTGCTGCGCGCTGCTGGCCTCCTGTGCGTTCAGTTCGCGGCCGCCGATCAACAGACCGAGCGCATGCGACCAGTCGAGCATCAGCCCATGATCGGACGCCGGCACGCCGAGGAGCCTCGCGATCACGGCCACCGGCAACGGGACTGCAAAGTCCCGCACGAAATCGATCTGTCCCCCGTGGGCGTCGGCGGCATCGAACAGCCGCTCCACCATCGCCGCCACGTCCGATCGCAGCGCCTCCATCCGGCTGGGAACAAAGGCTTTGCTGAACAACGCCCGCAGGCGCGTGTGGTCCGGTGGATCCATGAACAGCATCTGCAGCGACAGTGCGCTGGACACGGCCTCGGAGACATCGTGCTGGCGCTGTGTGGTCAGGATTCGTCGCGCGGACAGCCGGCGGTCGCTCAACGCGATTTGCGCCTCCTGATGGCGGGTCACCATCCAGCCGCGCCCTGAAGGGTCGGCATGGACTGGATCTTCCTGACGCAGGCGCCGGAATAGCGGATACGGATCGGCCAGTACCTGCGGCTGCAGCAGATCGGCGAACCCGATCTGCGAGATAGCGGACATCAGATGGCTGCTTTCGGCAGCGCGAGCTTGCTCGGTTTGACGGACTGCTTGACGGCATTCCATCCCGGCATCCAGCGCTCGAGCATCACACCCATGGCCTGCCGGTCGGAAGCAGGAAATTCGGAGGGCAGCGACTCCAGCATCAGCGTGTGCCGCGGCAGCCCCTTGGGAAACTTGCCGCGGCCGGTGAAGACGATTCGGCCTTCGACCGGCAGTTCCTGTGACAGCGCACGTACGGCGGCAATGCGGTCGTAGAGACCGGGCTGTGGATTTGCGAACGTCCGGCGCTGCGAGCGATGCATGACCGTCCAGTCGGTCATCTGATCGCCACCGAAGATATTGCCGGCGATGTCGCGCAGATCGATCACGACGAGGCCGCGTGCCGTCAACAGCAGGAAATCGACGTGCAGGGCAGCATCCTGACCGTCCGGCACCAGGATGTCGCGCAGGAACTCGTAGCCGCAGCTGGTCACTGCCAGTGCCCGCGCCGCACGCATGCGACGGCCCATCTGCCAGCGCCAGAGCATGAAAGCCGCAATGGCCAGTGCGGCCACGATCACGGCAATCACGAAAATTTTGAAGTTGATGGGCGGTAGTGAGTCTTCCATCGTCTACAGGACCCGCTTCAGCTCCGTCAGCGTAGCCGCAATCTCGCGGAAGTTCGAGGGGCGATCGAACAACTTCGCCAGGTTTGGCGGCAGCGGCAACGGCTCGCCGATCAGAGGTTCGACGATCTCACGGAATTTGGCCGGATGAGCCGTGGCGACGATCACCCAGGGACCTCGCGCCCGCTCGGCGGACGAAAGTCGCGCGAAAGCCTCGGCTGCAACCGCCGTATGAGGACACCATATGTGGCCGTACTGTCGCCGGTCGATTCGGATGCGCTCGCGCGTGGCGTCATCATCGACCGAGACCGCGCTGACGGCACCGCGAAGGCGTGCGGCATCCGGAAACAGTGACAGCAGTCGTTCGAGGTTGCTGGGATTGCCGACATCCATCGCCGAGGACAGGGTTGCAAGGCTCGGCCGTGGCCGCCACTCGCCCTGTTCCAGGAAGTCGGGCACCGTGCGGTTGGCGTTGTGCGCCAGCAGGATGGTGCCGATCGGCGCTCCGAGCAGCCGCGCCCACACACACGCCGTGGCGTTGCCAAGGTTGCCGCTCGGAATGATGTACGACGGCCGCTGGCCGCCTGCACGCCAGACACTCAGACTGCTGGCCCAATAGTAGGCCGCCTGCGGCAGCAGTCGCCCGAGATTGATGCTGTTCGCGGACGACAGCTCGAAGCGCTGGCCCAGGTCGGCGTCGGCAAAGGCCTCTTTGACGAGCCGCTGGCAGTCGTCGAAGCGGCCGTGTACCGCCAGGGTACGGACGTTGTCGCCCCAGCAGGTCAGTTGCCGTTCCTGCGTAGGCGACACCATTCCCTTCGGGAAGAGCACGGTAACTTCGATACCGGGCTGGCGATGGAAGGCAGCCGCGACCGCACCGCCGGTATCGCCCGATGTCGCCACCAGGATCTGCAACGGTCGCGCCGCTCCGCGGCGCAGCCGCGTCATCACCCCTGCCAGGAAGCGAGCGCCGAAATCCTTGAATGCCGCCGTAGGGCCGTGAAACAGCTCGAGCACGCTGAGCCGGCCGGAATCGCCAAGCGGCACCAGCGGCGCGGGGAAGTCGAACGCCTCGCGGGTGATCGCCTGCATCTGGGAGGCTATCGCATCGCCCTCCACGAACGCCGCCAGCAGTTGCGCCGACACCTGGGACATATCGACCGCATCGGCAGTGATCTGCAGCGTCGGCCAGTGGGTCGGCACGTACAAACCACCGTCCGGGGCCAGGCCCTGGGTGACGGCGTCTGAGAACCCGGCCTTCAGCGCGGGATTGCGGGTACTTGCGAATTGCATCAATCGTTCACGTGCGCGCCGGTTGGCTCGACCTGCGTGATCCAGTGATCACACTTCAGGCCGTGCTGCGAGAACTGCTGCACCATGGCCTCGCGCACCGCGTGCGCGTGGCTCTCGAGGCACCAGGCGAATACGGTGGGTCCGGCACCGGATATGGAGCATCCCAATGCGCCGGCCGACAGCGAGGCGCGGCGTACGTCCGGAAAGCCCGGAATCAGCGCAGCGCGCTGCGGCTCGATGACGACGTCGTCGAACGACTCGCGCAACATGTCCAGATCGTCCGTGTAGCAGCCGGAGATAAAGCCCGCGAGATTGGCCGTCTGCCAGACGAAATCCGCCATCTCGACGCTGCCCTTGAGGATCGAGCGCGCCTGGCGCGTCGACAGGAACATGTGTGGATGCACGATCACGGCCCGGATCGATGCCGGGACAGGGATCTGCTTGACGCGCGGATGATCGATGCCGACGGTCAGCACCAGGCCGCCGAACAACGACGGCGCGATGTTGTCGACGTGCATCGATCCGCTCGCAACGGCCTCGCCGTGCATTGCGTATTTCAGCAGTTCGAGCTGTGTGCGCGGGTGCGGCAGCAATGCGTTGGCGGCGACCACCGCCGCCACCGCCGACGCCGCCGAACCGCCGAGCCCGGAGGCCAGCGGAATTCCTTTGTCGATCTCGAGTTCCACCCCGAACTTGAGCGACAGTTCGGTATGCATGGCCATCACCGCACGACCGGCGGTGTTCTTTTCGGCCTCCAGCGGCAGGTCTTCGACGACGCCGCGGATGGCTTTGATGCTGACACCGCTGCGATCGGTGCGGCGCGCCGTCACCCGGTCACCCAGCGCGCCGACCGAGAAACCGAGAATATCGAAACCGATCGAAACGTTGCCGACCGAAGCGGGCGCGAACGCCGTGGCTTCCATGCGTGTCGTCTGGCTCACAGGCGCGCTCCAAGATAGGTTGCCAACCGCAGCAGGTCGGCAAAGACACCACCGGCCGTCACCTCAGGCCCCGCGCCAGGTCCCTGCACGATCAGCGGATTGTTGCAATAACGCGCCGTGGCATAGCGCACGACATTGTCGGTCAGTGCCATGTTGGCGAACGGGTGACGCTGCTCGAGTTCGACCAGCCCCACGGTGGCCTTGCCTTCCGAGGTCAGCGCGCCGACGTAGCGCAGGACCCGGCTGCGCGCACGCGCCGACTCGAACTGCCGCTTCATCGTGGCATCGTGGCGCGAGAGCCCTGCCAGGAAATCATCACTGCTCCCGCCGACGAGGTCCGAGGGAACCAGGCTCTCGATCTGCACGTCGCTCATCTCGAGCTTCAGACCCATCTCGCGGCCGAGAATGATCAGCTTGCGTGCGACGTCGGTGCCCGACAGATCGTCGCGCGGATCCGGCTCGGTATAGCCTCGTTGCTTGGCTTCCCGCACGATCGCCGAGAATGGCACGCTGCCGTCGTAGACGTTGAAGAGATACGCCAGCGTTCCGGAGAAAATACCCTCGATGCTGCGGATCTCATCGCCGGTTTCCCGCAGGTCACGCAGCGTCTGGATCACCGGCAGGCCGGCGCCGACGGTGGTTTCGTACAGATAATGTGCGCCACTCGTGCGGCGCGCCGTCTTCAGACTCTCGTAGTAGGCGAGCTCGCCGCTGTTGGCTTTCTTGTTGGGTGTGACGATGTGAATGCCCGATGCCAGCCACTCGCGATAATGGCTGGCGATCTCGGCGTCGGCGCTGCAGTCGATCAGGACGGTGTGGGGCAGATAATCGACCCGCACGTGCTCGACGAAGCGAGTCAGATTGGCCGGCTGGGAACCCGACAGCAGTTCAGCGCGCCAGTGCGGCAGTTCGATGCCGGAGTCCGCCAACCGCATCTGTCGCGAACGCAATACGCCGCGCACCCGCAGATCGATATTGAACTCACGCGCCAGCCGGTCACGCTGACTGGCAAGCTGATCGAGCAGCACCTGCCCGACCGTGCCCGGACCAATCACACCGATCGACAGCGTGTGCGGCGAGAGGTAGAAGCTCGCGTGCGTCGCCCGCAGTGCGCGCTCGGTCTCCTTGCCCTCTACCACTACCGAGATGTTGCGCTCCGACGCACCCTGGGCGATGGCCCGCACATTGATGTGTGCGTTGCCGAGCGCGCCGAAGAATTTGCCCGATACGCCCGGCATACCGGTCATGCCGTCACCGACCACCGCGAGAATCGCCAGATCCTGCGTGACGTCGACGGCCTGGATCTGGCCTTCCGACAGTTCTCGCGCGAACGCCGCCTCGAGCACGCCTCTGGCGCGCGCGGCCTGCGTCTGCGGAATCGCACAGCAAATCGAGTGCTCCGAGCTGCCCTGCGAGATCAGGATCACCGAGATCGACTCCTCGCGCAGCGCACCGAACAGCCGGTGTGCCGTTCCGGGGACACCGATCATGCCGGCGCCCTCCAGATTGATCAGCGCCACCCCTTCGATGCTGGTGATGCCCTTGACCGGCAGTTCCGACTTCGGTTCGGCACAAATGAGCGTACCGGCCTTCTGCGGCGCAAAGGTATTGCGGATCCAGATCGGGATGCTGCGCCCGACCGCCGGCGCCATCGTCTGCGGATGGATGACCTTGGCGCCGAAATACGCCAGCTCCATGGCCTCGTTATAGGACAGCGAATCGATGGTACGGGCGTCGGGAACCCGGCGCGGGTCGGCGGACAGCACGCCGTCGACGTCGGTCCAGATATGAATCTCGGCCGCTTCCAGCAGCGCGCCGAAAATCGAGGCGGAGAAGTCGCTGCCGTTGCGGCCGAGGGTGGTCTGCACCCCGCGCGGATCGGTAGCGACGAAGCCTGTAATGATCAGCGTGCCGGCCGCCTTCGCGCCCGCCGTGGGCGCCAGCAGCTGCTGCAGCTTCAACTGTGAGCTCTGCCACTGCACGGCCGGACCCATCGGACCCCATTCGACGGTCACGCAGCGTCGCGCATCCACCCACTGGGCGTCGGCCCGCTTGCCGCGCCGCTGCAGATAGCGCACGAACAGGCGCGTCGACCAGATCTCGCCGAACCCCGAGCACAGATCCCGGACGGTCTGCGCGGCCGAACGCATGATGCTGGTGGTCTGCAGCACGCCGGCGATGTCCTCGACATCGCGATCGAACTGCGCCAGATACTCGGCCTTCGCGTCGGCCGTCAGCAGGGTGGACGCGATGCCCGCATGGCGCTCGCGCACTGCCGTCAGGCGTTCGCGCCAGACCGGCTGCTGCGATTCCGCCAGGGTGACGAGATCCAGCAGCGCGTCGGTGATCCCCTTGCAGGCCGACAGCACGATGGCCTGATGGGAGCCCTTCTGCGACTCGACGATGTCCGCAACGCGCTCGAAACATTTGGCGTCGGCTACGCTCGAACCGCCAAATTTATGAACCACCCAGGATGGGCTTTCGGTCATTTGAGATTTCCGGGGGGCAAAAAACTTTGGCACACTACTAAAGCAACACCCATTCTCGCAACTTCCCTCAACGTCCCCTGAGACGCCTATCCCAGCCCGTCAGATCCACGAGGCCCGTTTGCAGATCCATCTGTCGGCTAACCGTTCACGTCTGGGACTGGCGGTGCTGTGCGTCATAGCGTGCCTGCTGTGCGTATCGACCTATAGGGTCTTCGGCAACTTCTGGGACGAACCCGAGCATATCGCCGCCGGCGTGGCACTCATCGACCGCGATCTGTACCTCTACGACAACCAGCATCCACCGTTCGCCCGTCTGCTGGCCGCCATAGGGCCTTATCTGGCCGGGGTGCGCTTCCACGGGGAGCCGATGCCCGTCGGGGACGACGAAGGCCGAGACCTTCTCTACAACTCTCCTGCCAGCTACGACACGCTTCTGAGGCTTGCGCGGCTGGGAATGCTGCCCTTCCTGGTCACCCTGCTGTGCGCCACGTGGCACTGGGCGCGCCGCTGGCTGGGCGACGGCGCCGCCCTGCCGGCCACGCTGTTTCTGACGGCGACACCCGTCATCCTGGGGCATGCCGCAGTGGTTGCCGTGGATGTTCCGGTCACCGCGCTGATCGTGCTGTCGCTGTACCTGCTGCTGCGCTGGGTCGAGACCCCGACCTGGATGCGGGCCACCGGCCTGGGACTGGCCGCCGGGCTGGCGACGGCGACCAAGCTCTCCGCGATTCCTTTTCTGGGTGTGGCCCTCATCGCCCTGGTGCTGTCGTCCGGGACGGTATGGCTCAGGGCCCGTGCGATGGCCGCGCGCCCGGCAGCGGCTGCGTCGGCAGCTGCCTCGCCGCCGCCCCCTATTCCGCCGGCGCTGCCACTGCGCCGCCTCGGCCAGGCTGTCTGGGGGCTTGTCCTGAGTATAGGGCTCGCCGTCGCCGTCTATGGCCCACGGCTGGTCCATCTCACCGATGCCGCCCATTCGCCCAGCCG
>DATBAM010000026.1:0-18772 GCA_036271535.1 Steroidobacteraceae bacterium
CTGAACTGCCGTCACCGCTGCTGCCGGCATCCGCGCGATTGCCGCCGCTGCCGTCACCCGTGTTGCCATTGCCATTGCCATTGCCGCGGCCTTTGCCGCGCCCCTTGACGGTGGTAGCACCAGCCTGTCCTGGCAGGGTCACACGAGCGCCGTCGCGCAACTGGTCGGCGCCATCGACGACCACGGTTTCGCCTGCCGTCAGCCCGGTCTTGATGGATACGAGATCGGCGCTGGTGGGACCTGTGACGACAGCACGCATCTTGACGGTGCTGTCGGGGTTGACGACATACACGTAGCTGCCGGAGGCTCCCTGCTGAATCGAGGCGCCGGGCACGACGATGACATCGTGCAGGGTGTCGAGCAGCAATAGCACGTTGACGAACTGATTCGGGAACAGCTCGTAGCTGGCGTTGTCGAACATTGCCCGCAGTTTCAGCGTGCCCGTGGTGGTGTCGATCTCGTTGTCGGCATTCGACAGAACCCCGCTGGCGATCTTGCTGGTGACACTGCGGTCATACGCGTCGACGCCGAGCTTCTGCCCGGCGCGCATGCGCTTGAGGATGTCGTTCAGGCTGTCCTCCGGAACGGTGAACAGCACCGACATCGGCTGCATCTGCGTCACCACGACGATCGAGGTGGAGTTAGCCTGCATCAGGTTACCGACGTCCACCTGGCGCAGACCCACGAGCCCCGGCACTGGCGAGGTAATGCGGCAGTAGGACAGGCTCAGTTGAGCAGCTTCGACCGCGGCCTGATCCGCGGCAACGGTGGCCTCATCCTGGGCGACCGTCGCCACCTGCGTGGCATGGGTCTGTTCGGAGATCGAATTTTGCGCCAGCAGCGTCTTATAGCGCTCCAGATCGACTCGCGCGTTGGCCAGCAGCGCCTGATCGCGCTTGAGCTGTCCGACGGCCTGATCGAGCACCGCCTGATAGGGTCGTGGATCGATCTGCACCAGCAGATCGCCGGCCTTGACGGTCTGTCCTTCGGTGAAGGAAACCTTCGTTAAGGGGCCCGTAACCTGTGGGTGCACGGTAACGGTCGCCAGCGGTGTGACCGTACCCAGTGCGTTGATGGTGATTGGCACGTCACCGGTCGTCACCCGGGCGACACCGACCACCAGCGGGGCGTTGCCGAAGCGGCCGCCGGGAGCCCGGACTGCCGCCGCGGCCCGATGGCGTGCAAACAGCACGATCGCAAGGATTACGACCACCGCACCGATGATCCACCACAGCGTGCGTCCAGGCCGAGGTCCGGTGACAGCGGCGCCGGCGGTGGTGCCACTGGTTTGATCGTCGGGAGGGATCATCAATCAGGGCCTGTCCACGCGAATGACTGTCACGGCGACGTCCATGTTGACTCGTGCAGCGCAGGATAGTTACCCGGATAGTTGGGACTGTCCGTTTAATGAACAACATTTAATGCCCATTCTGCGAGGCGCGGCGGCCGCTGCAAGACCGCGCGCCTCGCGATGAGATATCAGATCTGCTTCGACAGTCCGAAGAAGAATCCGCGACGCTGACCGAATTGCGGCGCGCCCACGCCGACCCCAGTTCCATCCCGGATCTCATAGATCTTGTCGAACGCATTGATGATGTCGAATCTGACCGTCAACGGTTTCGCGGGGCCAAGATCGAATGCATGGCTCATGCCGAAGTTGATCTGCGTGTACGAGGCCAGATGCGCACCGTTCGGAATCGTGGTGCCATCCGGCAATGCCAGGTCCGCACGCAGCCCGCTGCCGATCAGCATATCGGCACTCAGCCGTGTACCGAACAGCAGATAAGAGGCGCCGGCCGAAGCCGTCACGCGCTGTTCGTGATCCAGGTGGATGTAGTTACCCGCAATATATTTCAGATCGTCCGGATCGAAGTTGAACTGCGATGTTTCGATATTGCGTCCCAGGGCACTCTGGAAGGCCAGGTTTCCATAGACGGACCAGTCCTGCCGCGCGTAGTTCCCGGTGAACTCGATGCCCTCGATCTTGCCCTTCTGATAGTTGAACGGCGTCAGGATGATCGGCGCGCCGAACTGTCCCTCGTCGATGAGGTTCTGAGAGCGGCGATAGTAGCTATCGATACCGAGCGTCAGCCGTTGCTGCAGCAGGCGCTGTTGTACACCGACGTCGAAGTAGCTGGCGCGCTCGGCGACGGGTGTGGTGTCGGCGATCACGGCCGGAGAGGCGCTGGTGTTGACGAAGCGGCCGATGGTCTCGCCACCCACCAGTTCGAACGGCGGCGGGGTGAAATACCGCGAGAACCCGGCATGCAGCGTCGTATCCGTCGGCAGCTGCCAGACGACGTTGATGCGGGGACTGACCTGGCTGCCGCTCGAATACGCCTGGTAGTGATCGAAGCGCAGTCCGTAGTTCAGTGTGAGCGACGACAGGATCTTCCATTCATCCTGCAGATAGACGCTCTCCATCCACTGCGTCTGCGACTCGTCGTCGGCAACCGGTGTCACGGCGCCCGCCAGCGGATCGGTCGGCAGAACCTGCGCCGTCTGCACCACCAGCGAGCCGGTGTCGCTGCTGGCCTCGTCGTGCTGCAGATAGAGTCCGGCGCGAACAGTGTGCGAGGCCCCCAGCTTATAGGCGGCATCGGTCTGCCATGCCAGCGCGGTGTCGTCCTTGAAGGCCCACTGCGAGATACCGTTGAACAGCAGGTCGCCAACCGGATCGGGCACATAGCTCAGGCTCGAGTAGCGCACGCTGACCGAACTCTGCAGATCGAGCGGACCCTGGCTGTGCTGCCAGCTGAGTACGGCGTAGTCAGTCAATTCGTGCTGGCTCTCGTTCAGCAGCGCGCTGTCGAAATCGGTCTGCCCGTTGACCGAGAGGCCGAGACCGGGCGTCTGGCCCGGAATGTCCGGGATCTCGAAGCTGTCGTTGGAGATGCCGGCAATCAGCGCAAGGCGATCGCTGTCACCGAGGATATCCTCGAAGTAGCCGAAGCCGTGGTACTGGGAAGTGTGATCGTGAATCGGGCTGACGCTGCCATCCGGTGACTCGATTCCCAGGTCGCTGCGCAGCATGTCCGCCGAGACGAAGTAGTTGAAATTGCCTGCTGCGCCGCCGTAGTCGGCGCTCGGCTCGAAGGTGCCGTGCGTGCCGCCATAGACCGATACCTCGCCGCCGGGCTGCAGGGCGCCGCTCTTGGTCGTCATGTCGATGATGCCGGCGGTGCGCAATCCATACTGCGCGGGCAGGGCACCGGTGATCAGCTGCAGCGAGCCGATCAGCCGCGGGCTCAGAGATTGTCCGAAGACACTGATGCCTTCGGGAAGGATGATGCCGTTCAGCCTGTATTGCAGGTCGTTGTGGTCACCACGGACGTGAAACTGTCCGAAGGAGTCCTGTGCCACGTCAGGTGCCTGCAGCACTACCTGGTTGAGCAGCGTGTTGTCGCCGCCCGGCGTGGCAGCGATGGCTGCATCGTCGATCGTATAGGTCGACGCCCCGGTCTGGGTCTGGATGCCCGCCCGCTTGTCGTTCAACCGCTCGGCGGTGATGACGACCGCAGAGAGCGTGGTGGTGGGTGTGGGCTGGGCGGAAGTTGCGGCAGGCGCAGCGGCGCTGTTCGCGCCAGCGTCCGAACCGGCGTCGGATGTTGCATCAAGTGGTGTATCGGTTGCGGCCGTGGCCAATGGCATGGCGATCAGGCATGCGAATCCGTAGATCGCCTGTCGCAGAAGCGGAGAGAACAGCATGGACTGAGATCCTTTGATAGGTGTCGCCGCCGCGTCTGCCTCGAGACGCGCGACGAGCTGACGAGGTTGTCTGACGGCCGCCCACGAGGTGCGGGCGCTGGCCGATCAGCGATCGATCAAGGGGCGATCAGCCGTGCGGAGGGCCGCGGGGCTCGTAATGGCGGGGAACGCGGCAGAAAACGATGCCGGTCGCGAACACCACCAGCAATGCAACGAAGGTCAGCGACGGCGCGACCGTCTGAGGCAGTTGCGGGGGCCCGGCCCAGCGATCGACGTGCAGGCACAGCAGACACTGCAGGTGCGTGTCGACACCCCGGTTGCTGTCTTCCTTGTGGAAGTGCGCGGCCTGCGCCATGCCCGCGATCAGTAGCGCCACGGTCGCCAGCAGCGCGAGCGACTGGCGCAGGAGAGGACGGCGCAAATACTGGAGTGATGGCAGGGTCATGGGCTGAAATCCAGCTCGATTGTAACGCAATTGCCGGCTAGCATGGATAGGTTGCGATTGCCTGTCGTCTGAACGCATAAAGGGAGTTAGCGGTGCCGACCTCAAAAGACAAGCCAGCCGCGGCCAAACAGCTGCCGGACTTCGATCTGGTGCTGTTTGGCGGAACCGGCGATCTCGCCATGCGCAAGCTGCTGCCAGCGCTCTATCGGCGATTCCTCGCAGGGCAGTTTCCTGCCCACGCGCGCATCGTTGGCGTCGCGCGATCGCCGCTCGATCGCGAAGGGTATATCGCACAGGTCGAGCAGAGCTGCCGGAAGTACATCTCCGGCGGTCTCGACGCGGCCCGCTGGGCCGAATTCAGCCGCACTCTCGACTATGCGCCGGTCGACGTGAGCAATGAGTCCGATTTCGCGCGCCTGGCGGCCAAGCTCGCGCAGCAGAGTGCGGCGGTGCGGATATTCTTTCTGTCGATGGCACCGGCGCTGTTCGAGCGTACGTGTACCAACCTGGGCGCTTCGGGGCTGGTCACGCCCGGCGCGCGCGTCGTGCTCGAGAAGCCGCTCGGGCAGGACCGAACCTCGGCCGAGGAAATCAATCGCAGCGTCGGCGCGATCTTCCCCGAAACCCAGATCTTCCGTATCGATCATTACCTCGGCAAGGAAGCGGTGCAAAATCTGCTGGCGCTGCGCTTCGGCAACACGCTGTTCGAGCCGCTGTGGGGTCGGGGCCGCATCCAGAACGTGCAGATTACCGTGGCCGAAGAGCTGGGCGTCGAGGGGCGCGGCGCGTTCTACGATCAGACCGGCGCGATGCGCGACATGGTTCAGAACCACATGCTGCAGCTGCTGTGCATCATGGCGATGGAGCCGCCGGTATCGAACCATCCGGACGCCATTCGTGACGAGAAGCTGAAAGTATTGCGGGGCCTGCGGCCTCTCGTCGGCAACGACGTCGCAGCCAATGTCGTGCGCGGTCAGTACCGTGCTGGTGCCGCTAAAGGCGCAGCCGTGGTCGGCTATCTGGAGGAGAAAGGTATTCCGGCGGACAGCAGCACCGAGACTTTCGTTGCGATCAAGGCACAGATCGACACGTGGCGGTGGGCCGGTGTGCCGTTCTACCTGCGTACCGGTAAGCGTCTTCCGGAACAGGTCGCAGAGATCGTCGTGCATTTCGAGGACGTGCCGCATTCGCTGTTCGAGCGCAGCAGCGCCGCTTCGGCCAATCGGATGGTGATCTCCCTGCAGCCCCATGATTCCATCACGCTGACCATACTGGCCAAGAATCCGGGCGAGACGATGCGCTTGCGGCCGGTCGATCTGCGGCTGGACATGGATGAGAGTTTCAAGACGCCGCAGCTCGATGCCTATGAGCGATTGCTAAGCGATGTCATCAAGGGCAATCTGACCCTGTTCATGCGGCGCGACGAACTCGACGCGGCCTGGCGCTGGGTCGATCCGATCCGCGAAGCGTGGGCGCACTCGGATGAACGGCCTAAAGGATATCTTGCCGGCAGCTGGGGACCGGCAGCGTCCACTTCTCTGATCGCGAAGGACGGCTATGCATGGCACGGTGAAATTTAGTCCTCAGGAGCGTCGTTTTCCGGCTGCGGCGGCCCTGATGCAGGCGCTGGCGGCGGACGTCGCCTCCGCGCTGGAAGAGGGGCTCGCGGCGGGCCGTGGCGCCAGCCTCGTCGTCGCTGGCGGAAAGACGCCGGCACCGGTGTTCGATGCCCTGTCGGCGACCGAACTCGACTGGGAGGATGTCTGGGTCACGCTGACGGACGAGCGTTGGACCGACACTTCGCGCGAGGGCAGCAATGAATACCTGCTTCGTCAGCACCTGCTGCGCGGCGAGGCGGCGAAGGCCAATCTGGTCGGCATGAAGAACAAGGCCGCCGATCCTGCGGCCGGTGCGTCTGCGGCCTGGTCCGCGATCGCGCAGATGCCGCGCCCCTTCGATTTCGTGCTGCTGGGCATGGGTGACGATGGTCACATGGCTTCATTGTTCCCGCATTCCCCAGGTCTCGATCTGGGCCTGGACCTTCACCAGCCGCCCGGCTGTCTCGGCATGACGGCGCCAGTCGAGCCGCGTCCGCGCCTGAGCATGAATCTGCGGGCGCTGGTGGATGCGCGCCGGATCGCAGTACTGATCGTCGGCCAGTCGAAGTGGGATACCTATCAAAAGGCAAAACAGGGCGGTCCGGTGCAGGACATGCCCGTGCGCGCGCTGAGTCTGCAGCAGAACGTGCCGGTGACGGTGTACTGGGCGCCTTAAGGATTCAGGTCAGGCGAATCCGAGATCGCGCGAGCCGAGACTGGTGTAGCGCGATGGGCGCGCGCTGTAGACCGCAGGGGCTGCCGTACCGCGCAGCTTCTGCAGTAACTGCTGCACACGATCGAGCTTCGCGGCGACGATGGCGCCATTGCGCTCGTTGAGTGCCTTGCAGTGGCGTGCCAATTGCAGATTGTTCGACCAGCGGTTGCGCAGGTGCCGGCTCGGGTCGGCCCATTCGAACATGCTTTCGAGTCCAGCTGGATCGGAACCGAAAGACAACATGTGGCTGGTCTGCGAACGCTCCTCTCCCAACTGGAACAGGCGGTCCACGCAGCGCTGGCGGTTGCTGCCGATGTTCGCTATCGCAGTGGCGTCTTCGCTGCTGACGATGGCGGTCTCGGCTTCCAGTACCGTCTGCAGTGTCACCAGCAATCCGGATTCTTCGGTCAGTATCTGTTCCAGATGCCGCCGGACGTCCGCGCGATCGAGACTCATGAATGCTGGGCCGCGCCCAGATCCTGATCGAGCTGCACCATCCGGTCGGCGATCGATTCGGGATTGATACGATAGGTACCGGCACTCAGTGCATTCTGCACTGCAGTCACCTTGTTCAGGTCGACGTCCGGCGATGCGTTGACAGCCTGAGACAGCGAGGCCAGGGTCTTGGCCGACTCCGTAATATGAACGTTGTCGGTCGACGCACTATTGGCGCTCGCGCCTGACCCGCCCGAATTTACCGGGGAGGTGACGCGTACCCTTTCAACGGGACTGCCGCTGTCAGGTCCGATCGACCCGCCATCCAAGCCCTTGATGCCGGTTGCCACTGCTGTGCTCCTCAATCTCTCTACGTGTGGGCTATCGGCCTACCGGCGTCAAACTTTAATGGAATTTCGTTTGTCATAACGGGATCTCTATCTCGCTGGACGACAGCACGACGCCTTCTACGACGCGCTGCGAAGACGAATTCTGTACCTTGATGCGCTGCAACGCGCGGCCGTCGGCCAGTGCGACGCCCCCCATGCGCACCTCGAAGCCGCCGGCGTGGGCCAGCAACACTACCTGTTGTCCGCGATGGATGAGATTAGCCGGCGCGAGCACCTCCAACGTCAGCGGGGCGCCCGCATCGATGGCCCTGCCCAGGCGCTGGCCCGCCAACGCGCCGGATCCCCCGACATACCCACTGGCAAGGCCTGGAACGCGCCGGTTCTCTACCGTGAAATCGGCGGCCGTCAGTTCGGTGTCACGCGGCATCGTGTGCCGTGCCACCAGCACGTCGGTCTGCGATTCGACCGCAACACTGACATATACAGTCCAGCGTACGCTTCCCTCGCATCGTACGCCGATGCTGGTCTGCGCCCGTACCTGGCCGTTGTTGGTGATGAAGCCGGTGAGCGCACGATCGCACGCCGCAACCCGCAGCCGCGGATCGAGCGGCGCTACCTGTACTGTGACTGCGCTGGCACCCTGAGCGGCGTTGCCGCCCGAGCCTGCGGCAGCGCTTTCGCGTACCGTGCGCTCGGCAGCGCTGCGAATGGAATCGAGGTCCTGCGTCTCGAACGCGTGACTCGATGGTGTTGCGAGCGCCAACGGGATCGCAGCGAGCGCAGAAGTAAGAATGAATCGGTTTGGCATCGAGCCATAGGAGCAATCCCTGTGCCAGCACCGAAGCGTCGATTCCTTGACGCTAAAGTTCCGCCAGACGCCGGCCGATAGACTGATCGCGACGCAGCGTCATCCCGGCGCCCGGCGGCCAGTTGCCCGCAAGCGGCAACTCATTGCCGGCCCCGATGTCGCTATGACAAGTGCGCGCGCGCGCAATCGCGACTGCGTCACACATTCATGCAGGCAACTGCGCCTCCCGGGGTCGTGGCATAGGCCTTGCTCCTATAGCCCGCATGCGAACCTCCCTGGACAACTATCTCGGCGTGCACGCACAGGCGCTGACGATCGAAGCCAAGCGAAATGACGTGCTGGCCGCCAACCTGGCCAACGTCGATACGCCCGGCTACAAGGCGCGCGACATCGACTTCAAAGCCGCGTTGTCCGCCGCCGGATCGGGGACCGCTGGCGGCACCACTACTAATACGATCGGCACGAGCGGCAGCAACGGTACGGCCACGCAGCTCGCGCTGAAGCACGGCAACGCATCGGCCGCGGCAGCGACTGCCGCTACCGCCAGCGATGCGGACACCACCGGCGTCGATGCGTCGGCGCTGCGTTACCGCGTTCCGATGGCGCCGGCCCTGGACGGTAATACCGTCGATGAGCAGCTAGAGCAGTCGGCATTCGCCGAGAACGGCGTGCGCTATCAGGCCTCACTCACTTTCCTCAACAACGCCCTGCGCAACCTGATGACCGCCATCACCGGTTCGTAACGTTCAACGTAAGAGGAGTCATCCGTCGTGTCCAGCTTCAAGATTTTCGATATTGCAGGTTCCGGCATGAGCGCCCAGTCGGTGCGCCTGAATACCGTCGCCAGCAATCTCGCCAACGCCGACAGCGTCAGCGGGGATCCGAATACGGTCTATCGGGCCAAGAAGCCGGTGTTCCAGGCGGTGCTCGAACAGGGCATGAGCAAGAGCGCGCAGAGCACCGCGAGTGTCAACGTCACGGGTATCACGCAGAGCCAGGAGGCGCCGGAGATGCGCTACGACCCCGGCAACCCGCTGGCGAACGCGGACGGGAATGTCTGGGCGCCGAACGTCAACATCGTCGAGGAGATGGCCGACATGATCTCGGCGTCGCGTTCCTATCAGAACAACGTCGAGGTGCTCAATACCTCGCGCGACATGCTTTTGAACACGCTGAAGCTCGGTTCGAGCTGAGCCCTGAGCGCAACGAATAATCGCTACTGATCAATCCATGAGGCATTTAGCATGACTACGGCAGTGGGCTCCACCGCACAGACCAACCCGTACGCGTACGCGACGGGCACCAGCTCGACCTCCGGCACCAGCAGTTCCGGAAGCTCGTCCGGCAGCTCCAGCAGCACCAGCAGCACCGCCGGTATCGGCGGGCTGACGATGAACGATTTCCTGACGCTGATGACGGCACAGCTGCAGAACCAGGACCCGCTCAACCCAACGGACAGCAATCAGTTCCTGAGCCAGCTGTCGCAGCTGAGCACGGTGGAGGGCATCTCACAGCTCAACGACTCGATGTCGACACTGTCGAGCTCGATGGTTTCATCGCAGGCGCTGACCAGCGCGTCGCTCGTGGGACGGGGCGTGCTGGCGCCAGCGACTTCTGCCTCCTATACCAGCGGCACGCCAATGACGGGGGCAGTGCAGGTGCCTACCGGGGCGACCAGCGTGCTGCTGAACGTGACCAACGCCGGCGGCGCGCTGGTCAATCAGATCACCGTACCGGCGACGGCCGGTCTGCAGACCTTCAGCTGGGACGGCACGTCAACCAACGGCACCGCTCAGCCCAGTGGCACCTATTCTATTTCCGCGGCCGTGCTCGTAGGCGGCCAGCAACAGGCCGCGACCACCTACGCGAACGGCACCGTCACCAGCGTGACGCTCGGCGCTTCCGGCGCCAGCCCCACGTTGAATACCACTCAGCTCGGCCCCGTCTCGCTGAGTACCGTGGCGCAGATCGACTGATCGCCCATCAACCGACTACCTCTCGACAGATTTTCATCAGGAGCAATACCTCATGGCCTTCGGCATAGCCCTCAGCGGTCTGGATGCAGCCCAGAACGACCTCAACGTCACCGCCAACAACATCGCCAACTCGCAGACGGATGGTTTCAAGTCATCGACCGCTGACTTTGCCGAGCTGTATGCCAGCTCGACGACGGCGGCCAAGACGCAGATCGGCAATGGCGTGCAGGAGGAACAGATCGCACAGAACTTCCAGCAGGGTGATACCGAGACTACCGGTAACGCCCTCGATATGGAGATCAGCGGCAACGGCTTCTTCGTGGTGTCACAGGGCGGCGCGCAGCAGTTCACGCGCGCCGGCAATTTCCAGACCGACGCCAACGGCAATGTCGTGAACGCCGCCGGCCAGAACCTGCAGGTCTATGCTCCCAACGGCAACGGCACGTTCAATACGACGTCGCTGGTCAATCTGCAGCTGCCGACCGGCAACAGTCCGCCCGCGCAGACGACCACCGGATCGCTCGATTTCAATCTGCCGGCCAATCAGACCCCGCCGACGGTTACACCGTTCGACCCGACCAACACGAATACGTACAACCAGTCGACCTCGATGACGGTGTACGACTCGCTGGGCGCCGCGCACACGGCCAGCTTCTACTTCGTCAACACGGCCCCCAACACCTGGAGTGCCTACGAGTACATCGACAACAAGCCGGTCAATGCGACCGGCAATCCCGCGGCGGCACCCTCGGCCGTCACGCTGAATTACAGCACCTCCGGCACACTGGCCAGCGCCACCGATGTTTCCGGGACGCCCAGCACCACTGCCAATGCGATCAGCTTCGGCAGCTATACGCCGACGACCGGTGCGGCGGCGATGAACATTACCTACAACCTCGGTTCGGCCACCCAGTTCGGCCAGACCTTCGGAGTCACGTCGGTCAATCAGGATGGCTACACCACCGGGCAGATCAGCGGCGTGTCGGTCAGCAACTCCGGCATCGTGCAGGCGAACTACACCAACGGTCAGTCGAAAAGCCTCGGTCAGGTGGCCGTTGCGACCTTCGCCAATCAGCAGGGGCTGCAGCAGGTGCAGAACACCAACTGGGTGCAGACCTTCGCATCCGGGCAGCCGGTGTTCAGTCAGGCCGGCTCGGCGAATGCCGGTGCAATACAGTCCGGGTCCCTCGAGCAGTCGAACGTCGATATCACCGCACAGCTGGTGAACATGATCACCGCCCAGCGGGCGTTCCAGGCGAACTCCGAGATGATCTCAACCGACAACTCGATCACGCAGACGATCATCAACATCCCCAACCAGAGCTAAGGCATCAGGAACCGTTAACCCATGGATCGTCTCGTCTATGTAGCGATGTCGGGCGCAAAGGAAATCCTGCGCGCCCAGGCCGCGAACAACCACAATCTGGCCAACGCCAACACGAACGGCTTCAAGGCCGATCTGCAGGCGTTCCAGACACAGAACGTGACGGGTGCGGGCTTCAACTCGCGCGCATACGCGACCGACGATCTGGCCGGCTGGGATTCAAGTTCGGGATCGCTCGACAACACCGGCCGCTCGCTGGACGTCGCCGTGCAGGGTCAGGGATGGATCGCGGTGCAGGCGAACGACGGTACCGAAGCCTATACGCGCATGGGGGATCTGCGGGTCGATGCCAACGGCAACCTGCTGACCGCCACTGGCAACAATGTGCTCGGCGACTCCGGACCGATCACGGTGCCGCCGTTCACTTCGATCAACGTCGGTACCGATGGCTCGGTCTCGATCGTGCCACAGGGTCAGACGGCGGCCACGATTTCGACCGTCGGCCGGATCAAACTGGTCAATCCTCCCGCTGGCGGCATGGAACGTCGCGCCGATGGCCTGTTCACCACCACCGACGGCAGTGAAGTCGATGCAGACGCCAGCGTGCACCTGGTGTCGGGCACGCTCGAATCGAGCAACGTCAACATCGCCGAGACGATGGTCAACATGATCGAACTCGCCCGCAACTACGACCTGCAGGTGAAGGCGATGAAAACGGCGGAAGACAACTCTTCCGAAAGCAGCAAGTTGCTGCAAAGCAGCTGAGCCGCTCCACATAGGAACCTAAACCGATGAATCCAGCACTTTGGGTCGCCAAGACCGGGCTAGACGCGCAGCAGACCAACATGGCGGTGATCTCGCAGAACCTCGCCAACGTCAACACGACCGGCTACAAGAAGGGCCGCGCGGTGTTCGAGGATCTGCTGTACCAGACCGTCTCTCAGGTCGGTGCGGCCACCTCGCAGAACACGCAGTCGCCGAGCGGTCTCGAACTGGGCACCGGCGTCAACCTGGTATCGACCGAGAAGGTCTATACGCAGGGCAACATGAATCAGACCGGCAACTCGCTCGATATGGCGATCAACGGCAATGGCTTCTTTCAGATCCTGATGCCGGATGGCTCGCTTGCGTACACGCGCGATGGCAATTTTCAGGTGAGCTCGACCGGCCAGGTGGTCACGGCGCAGGGATTCCCGCTGCAGCCCGCCGTCACGATTCCCGCGGGCGCGCAGAGCATATCGATCGGACAGGACGGCACCGTGCAGGCGCAGCTTCAGGGTCAGTCGGCGCCTTCAACGGTCGGCACGCTGCAGCTCGCGAATTTCATCAATCCGACCGGACTGCAGCCGATCGGCAACAACCTGTTGACCGAGACGGCCTCCAGCGGCACCGCGACCACCGGCTCGCCTGCCTCCAACGGCATGGGCGCGATCAACCAGGGTTACACCGAAGCGTCGAACGTCGACGTGGTCGAGGAAATGGTCAACATGATCGAGACGCAGCGCGCCTACGAGATGAACACCAAGGCGATCGAGACCAACGATCAGATGCTGCAGTTCCTCGATCAGAACCTGTAAATAAGAGGGAATCGTTTTGAAGTATTTCACTCAGGCACTGACGGTACTCGCGACCGCGGGACTGCTCGGCGGCTGCCACACGTTCTGGCCGAAGCCGGACGAAACCTATGCCGCGACGCTGCCCGAAGAGCAGCCGCAGACGATCGACGCCAATGGCGCGATCTTCCACACCGGCCACGACATGCCGCTGTTCGAGAACACCGTGGCGCACCGCGTCGGCGACGTGCTCACCGTCACCCTGACCGAGGCGACGCAGGCGAGCAAGAGTGCGACCACCACCACCAAGAAGACCACCGCCGATGCGATGACCGCGCCGACGCTGCTGGGTGCACCGCTGACCATTCATGGTCGCAGCATCCTCAACAACAGCCTGAACGATGCCAGCAGCTTCGATGGCGAGGGCACCAGTGCGCAGAGCAATGCCCTGACCGGTTCGATCTCCGTGACCGTCGCCCAGCGACTCGCGAACGGCAACCTGCTGGTGCGCGGACAAAAATGGGTGACGATCAACCAGGGAAGGGAATACGTGAAGCTGCAGGGGATCGTGCGCCCGATCGACATCCTGCCCGACAACTCCGTGCCGTCGACGGCGGTGGCCGACGCCGTCATCGCCTATGGCGGATCCGGGACCCTGGCCGATGCCAACACCAAAGGCTGGCTGGCGCGATTCTTCGATTCGAAGTGGATGCCTTTCTGACGGATACGTGATCTCAATGAACCGATGCACAATGATTCGATGGCTGCAGTTATTCGCGATGGCCTCGCTCCTGTACCTGATGCTTCCGGGCATTTCGCACGCTGAACGCGTGAAGGACGTTTCCTCCGTATCCGGCGTGCGCAGCAACCAGGTCATAGGCTATGGACTGGTGGTCGGCCTGAACGGTACCGGTGACCAGACCACGCAGGCGCCGTTCACGACTCAGAGCATCGCCAACATGCTGTCCAAGTTCGGCGTCACGCTGTCCGCCAGCGTCGCGGCACAGATGCAGCTGAAGAATGTCGCTGCGGTGTCGGTGACGGCCGATCTGCCGCCGTTCGCCAAGCCGGGGCAGACGATCGACATCACGGTGGCTTCCATCGCCAACGCCAACAGTCTGCGCGGTGGATCACTGCTGCTGACATCGCTGCATGGCGCCGACGGCGAGATCTACGCGATGGCCCAGGGCAGCGTGATGGTCAGCGGCTTCGGCGTAGCGGGGAAGGACGGCTCGAAAGTGAGCGTCAACGTGCCCAGCGGCGGTCGGATTCCCAACGGAGCGACGGTCGAGCGCGAGGTGCCGACGAACTTCGGCAACCAGCCGTTCGTGACGCTCAATCTCAACACGGCGGATTTCACCAATGCGCAGCGGCTGACCGACGCTCTCAACAAGGAACTGGGCGCGGGCAGCGCGCAGGCACTGGATGCGGTCTCCGTCAAAGTGCAGGCCCCGACCGATCCGGCGCAGCGCGTCGCGTTCATCGGCGCGCTGCAGGAGGTCGAGATACAGCCAAGCGACGCGCCGGCGCGGGTGATCGTCAATTCCCGCACCGGCACGGTGGTGATCAGCTCACGCGTGCGCGTATCCCCGGCAGCGGTCGCGCACGGCTCGCTGACCGTCACCATCCAGGAGAAGACCGAAGTCAGTCAGCCTGGACCGTTCTCCAATGGCACGACCGTGACGGTGCCGCACTCCGAGATCAACGTATCGCAATCCGATGCCCGCATGTTCGTGTTCGACGCCGGTGTGAATCTCGATGAGATCGTGCGCGCGGTCAACAATGTCGGTGCGGCACCGGGCGACCTGGTGGCGATCCTCGAAGCACTGGAGCAGGCCGGCGCCCTGCATGCGCAACTGGTCGTGATCTGAAGACCCGATGCGATGAGCAACCCGGTCGGCCCCACCTATTATGCGGACTTCTCAGGCCTCGAGGGCCTGAAGAAGGACGCCAAGACGGACGATCAGAAAGCCGTCCGCGCGGTAGCGCAGCAATTCGAGAGTCTGTTCACGAACATGATGCTCAAGTCGATGCGCGACGCCAAGATCGGTAGCGGCATGGGAGACAGCCAGGAAAGCGACATGTATCAGGACATGTACGATCAGCAGATCGCGCTGAAAATGTCGCAGGGCAAGGGACTCGGTCTTGCCGACATGCTGGTGGCGCAACTCACGCGCAATCGCGCCGCCAAGGCAGCGGCCGGGGCGCAGTCCGGTGCGGCATCGTCGACGTCGGGGTCGACGCCGACAGGCGCGAGTGCAATCACGGGCGCAGGTGGCAGTGCCAGCGATGCGTCCTCCGCGGTATCGCACGACGATCGCATCAGTTTCGTCAAACGCATGGAACCCTACGCGCAGCAGGCGGCCGCGCAGCTCGGTGTATCGCCCGATGCAGTGATAGCGCAGGCCGCGCTCGAGACCGGCTGGGGCCAGCACGTGCCGGCGGCTGGTGGTGCGTCGAGCTCCAATCTCTTCGGCATCAAGGCCGGCAACAGCTGGAGCGGTGGCTCGGTGACGGCGCTGACCACCGAAGTCGACCAGGGCAGTGCCCGTACGTTGCCGCAGGCCTTCCGTGCCTACGACGGCGTGCAGCAGGGCGTGAATGATTATGTCTCGTTGTTGCAGAGCAGTCGCTACCGGAGCGCCCGCAACACCGGCTCGGATGTGGCGGCCTTCGCCAACGGTCTGGCGCGCGGCGGTTACGCCACCGATCCGAATTATGTTCAGAAACTTCAGGCTACTGCCGCCGCGGTCAAGACGATGCGCAGTGCAAATTCCACCGATTCTCTAAAGCTTCTCGCCGGCCTGCCGACAACCGGCGGTGGGGAAGCCTGACTGATGGGACCAATCTATGGGTGACATGCTTTCAACTAGCGTGACGGGGCTGCTGGCGTTCCAGAATGCCCTCGATACGATCAGCAACAACGTCAGTAACGTCAACACGCCGGGCTACAGCGTCGAGAACACCAACCTCGTCACCAATCCGTCGACGCTGATCGGTCAGGGTGCCATAGGCAATGGCGTCTCGGTTGCGAGCACTACGCGTTCCTACAGCAATTTCCTCGATGCCCAGACGCAGAGCGCGACCAGCAGCTACAACCAGTACAACACTGTGAGCGGCCTGGCGAGCACGGTGAACAACATGCTCGCCGACTCGACCACCGGACTGTCGGCGACGCTGCAGAATTTCAGCCAGTCGCTGCAGACCCTGGCCAATTCACCGACGCAGAGCGCTTCGCGCAGCGCGGTGCTCAACCAGCTGCAGACCGTCGTCAGCCAGGTCAAAAGCTACCAGAGCACGTACGACCAGTTGAATTCCCAGGTCAATGGACAGATCCAGTCCGAGGCCAGCGCCGTCACTTCGCTTGCACAGAGCATCGCGAGCGTCAATGCGCAGATTCAGACCGCGAGCGCCGGCGGTAGCGGCCAGGCACCGAACAGCCTGCTGGACCAGCGCAACAACCTGATCGATCAGCTCTCGCAGCACCTCAATGTGAGCACGCTGCAGCAGAGCGATGGCACGATCAATGTCTTCGTCGGCACCGGTCAACCGCTGGTCGTCGGTAGCCAGGCCTCGTCGCTCGTCGCGACCCCCGACCAATACAATTCCGGTCAGCTCGATCTCGCGCTGCAGTCCGGCAACGGTACGCCGCAGGATGTCACGGGTCAGCTGACCGGCGGTAGCGTCGGCGGATTGCTGCAGTTTCGCACGCAGATGCTCGATCCCGGCGAGAGTGCGCTCGGACAGTCTGCGGTCACGCTGGCGAACCTGCTCAACACCCAGAATGCCGCCGGCGTGGACCAGAACGGCAACATCGGCGGTAACCTGCTGAACGTCGGCGGCTCAGAGGTGCTGGCGAGTAAGAAGAACACGGGCACGGCGCAGGTAACCGGCTCGGTGGCGAATCTCGGTTCACTGACCACGGATACCTACCAGCTCAATTACACCGCGGGCGCCTGGAGTCTGCAGGATACGACTACGGGCACCAGTAGTGCGTTGACCGCCGCTGCGGGTCCCGGCGGCACGACTATCCTTACCGGCGCGGCGGGTCTTCAATTTTCAGTCACCGGTACGCCCACGACAGGCGATCGGTTCCTGGTAGAACCGACCGGCAATGCGGTCTCGCAGCTGAGCCTCGCGACCACGGATCCGACGAAGATCGCCGCAGGCAGTCCGGCCCTCGCCAGCGCCGCCAGCAGCAACAGTGGTTCGGCAACTATCACGTCGGCGGTCGCCAATCCCGCCGCATACGCGGCCGGCAATTACACGATTACTTTCACGGATGCGACGCACTACACCGTGACGCCGCAGGGCGGCGCGGCCAGCGCAGCCGCCGTGTACACATCCGGCAGTGCGATAACGCTTGGCGGTGGTGTCACCGCTACCATCAGCGGCACGCCGACAGCGGGCGATACTTTCTCGGTGAACAGCGGCGCGGGTGACAACACCAATGCGAAGGCGCTGGCCGGGATCCTGAATCAGAACGTGCTCAACGGCGGCAGCGAGTCGTTACTCAGTGCGGCCAATTCCTATGTCGGCACCGTGGGCCTGCAGACCAGCCAGGCGCAGAACGGTGCGACCGCCCAGCAGGCCGTGCTCAGCACCGCGCAGAATGCGCAGCAGAGTGTCTCGGGCGTCAATCTTGATGAGGAGGCCGCCAAGATGCTGCAGTACCAGCAGGCTTACCAGGCCGCTGCACAGGTCATCTCGACCTCCTCGACGCTGTTCAACTCAATCATCAGTGCGATCCGAGGGCAGTAACCGATCATGCGCATCTCGACGTCGATGATGAATCAGAGCGCCCTCAACGGTATCGAAACCGCGGAGGCCGCGGCTTCACAGACGCAGGCGCAGCTGTCGACCAGCAAGCGCATCAACACGCCAGCGGACGATCCTGTCGGCGCGGTGCAGCTGCTGCAGTTGAACACCGTCAATGCGCAGAACAGCCAGTATCTGTCCAACGGCACGGCCGCCAATACCAATCTGTCGCTGGAAAACAGCGCGCTGACGACCGCGACCAACACGCTGCAATCGATCCGCGATCTGGTGGTGCAAGCCAACAGCGGTACCAACACGCCGTCGGATCTTAAAGATATTGCCACCCAGATCAGTTCGCTGGAGAGCCAGCTGCAGGGCGCGGCCAACACGCAGAACTCCCAGGGCCAGTATCTCTTTGCCGGCTTTTCCAGCACCACGCAACCATTCGTGCGCGGTAGCAGCGGCTCGATGACCTACGTCGGCGACAACGGCACGAGCAGTGTGCAGATAGATTCGGGCACCTCGGTCCAGACGGGCGACCCCGGATCGTCGGTGTTCATGAACATTCAAGGCGGCAACGGAACCTTCAGTGTTTCGTCCGGCAGCAATAGCGCTACCGGCGTGGCTGATGCGGGCAGTGTGCTGAGCGCATTGACCTACCAGACGGCACAGGCGACTTCGCCCGCTCCCTACACCATCACGTTCTCCACGCCGAACTCGTATACCGTGACGGACGGGGCAACCCCAGCCAATACCGTCACTACGGGGACCTACAATCCGACCAGCGGCGGCGAGGTCCAGTTCAACGGTATCGAGATCGGTATCACCGGCTCGCCCGCGGCGGGCGATACCTTTACCGTCGCACCGGCGGCCAAGCAGAGCGTGTTCAACACGATCGATAATATCGTCAGCACGCTGAACAACGCCGGCAGCGGGTCGGCCGCTAAGGCGCAGCTGAGTACCGTGCTGGGCAACTCGCTGCAGCAGATCGACAACGCCAGCAGTCAGATCACCAATGTGGCGGCCAATGTCGGCGCGCGTATCAATCTGATCAGCAGCAGCGCGAACTCGGTCAATACCAACAGCACCACGGTCAGTGCAG
>DATBAM010000027.1:0-18530 GCA_036271535.1 Steroidobacteraceae bacterium
CGAACAGCACTGGATCTTCCTGGCCTTCCTGCTGGCCTTTGCGGTGAAGGTGCCGATGTGGCCGGTACACACCTGGCTGCCCGATGCGCACGTCGAAGCGCCGACCGGTGGTTCGGTCATCCTGGCCGCCATCATGCTCAAGATGGGAGGCTATGGTCTGTTGCGCTTCAGTCTGCCGATCACGCCCGACGCCAGCCACCAGCTCGACTGGCTGGTGGTGTCGATGTCGCTGATCGCGGTGGTCTACATTGCGTTCGTCGCGATGGTCCAGAGCGACATGAAGAAGCTGGTGGCGTATTCCTCGATCGCTCACATGGGGTTCGTGACGCTCGGGGCGTTCCTGACGTTCTACATCGTGGCAGCCACGGGTTCGTCGAGAGGCGCGATCATGGGGCTCGACGGCGGCATGGTGCAGATGATCTCGCACGGCCTGATCTCGGGCGCCATGTTCCTCTGCATCGGTGTCATGTACGACCGGCTGCATACACGCGAAATCAGTGCCTATGGCGGCGTGATCAACGTCATGCCGAAGTTCGGCGCCTTCATGGTGCTGTTCGCGCTGGCTAATTCGGGTGTGCCGGGGACGTCTGGCTTCATTGGAGAGTTCCTCGTCATCCTTGCGAGTTTCAAGGCGAGCTTCTGGTTCGCACTGCTGGCGGCAACCATTCTCATCATCGGTGCGGCCTACAACCTCTGGCTGGTCAAGCGGGTGATCTTCGGGCCGGTCGCGAACGACCACGTGGCGTCGATGAAGGACCTGAACCCGCGTGAATTCCTGGTGTTGGGCGTGCTGGCAGTCTCGGTGCTGCTGCTCGGTATTTTCCCGGCACCGCTGCTGCGGATGATGGAACCCTCGATACAGTATCTGCTGCAGCAGATACTGACGAGCAAGCTCCCAGGGGTTTGATATGACCGCCGATGTGTCTGTGCTTGGACCGATCACGCTTGCCTTGCCCGAGATCTGGCTGACTGCCAGCGCGTGCGTACTGCTACTCGTCGGCGTTTATGCGGGCGAGGGCAGGCGCGCGATCATGACCCCGCTGACTCTGGTGGCGCTGCTGATCGGCGTGTGGTTGACCGGCCGCTACGGCATCGCCACCCAGCGTGAGCTGCTGTTCGATGGGTTGTACGTCACCGATCCGCTGGCGGGCTTCCTCAAAATGGCGGCCTACGTGGCGATGGCAACCACGGTGTTCTACTCGCATGAGTACCTGGAGCAGCGCGATATGCGCGGCAGCGAGTACTACGTGCTGTGTCTGACGGCGCTACTCGGGATCTTCGTGCTGATCTCGGCCAACAGCATGCTGACGGTCTATATCGGCATCGAATTGCTGTCGCTGTCGCTCTACGCGATGGTGGCGTTCGATCGTGAGTCCGGTATTGCCGCCGAGGCCGCGATCAAATACTTCGTTCTGGGCGCTATCGCCTCCGGCGTACTTCTGTACGGCATGTCGATGCTGTACGGGCTCACCGGCACGCTGGATCTGGACGTGCTCAGTCGGGTGGTCCGGCAGGCGCCGAACGCCGGCCTGATCATCGGCGTCGCGTTCGTGGTGGTCGCCATCGCATTCAAGTTCGGCGCCGTGCCGTTCCACATGTGGGTGCCGGATGTCTACCAGGGCGCGCCGACATGCGTAACCCTGTTCATCGCGACCGTCTCGAACCTGGGTTCGTTTGCGCTGATCATCCGTATGCTGGCGCACGGTCTCGCCAACATGCCGGCGATCTGGACCCAGATGCTGGCGGTGGTCGCGGTGTTGTCACTGACGTTGGGCAACGTGGTCGCCATCGCGCAGACCAACATCAAGCGCCTGCTGGCTTACTCCGCGATCGCCAATGCCGGCTTCGTGCTGCTGGGGTTCGCTACCGCCGAGCCTGCGGGTTACCAGGCGGCGCTCAACTTCACCGTGGCCTATGTCATGACCACCATGGCCTCGTTCGGCGTGGTGCTCTACCTGAGCCGTAGGGGCTTCGAGCACGACGAGATAGCAGATTTCAAGGGGCTGGCGACGCGCGACCCAATCCTGGCGCTGCTGATGATGGTGCTGATGTTCTCGACTGCCGGCGTGCCACCGTTCGTCGGGTTCTGGGCGAAGCTGTGGATCATCCAGGCGCTGCTGCACAGCGGGCACCTGGGGCTTGCGATCTTCGCCGTGGTCATCTCGGTGGTGGGCGCGTATTACTACCTGCGCGTCGTCTGGTACATGTACTTCGAGTCCGCCGGAGACCGCCCCGTCCCGGCGCCGCGCGGCTCGGTGCGCCTGGTGCTGGCCGTCAACACGCTTGCGGTGGCCGTGCTGGGTTTTTTGCCCAACGCGCTGATGTCATTGTGCGAGAAAGTCATTCAGTGACTTTGGCGCTCGACGCCAAGTTGCTGAACATCAAGGCCAAATTTTCTTTTTGTTATTTTTGTTTCATGCGTCCGTCAAACGCTTGCTTTCCTGAGGAGCGTCTGTAGAATGCGCGCCCTCCTGGTGCGGGGTGGAGCAGTCTGGCAGCTCGTCGGGCTCATAACCCGAAGGTCGCAGGTTCAAATCCTGCCCCCGCTACCACTCGCCTAATGAATGGCAGTCGCCTCATGGCGCTGCACCTTCCATCGGCAATCAGCCACGTCGTCCGCCCCGAGATCCGGGGCGGATTACTTTTCGGCCTCGAGATTCTCGCCAGATCACACGGCTGCAGCGTCGCAGTATTCAAGTTGCCGGCACCGTGTCTCAATCACTTACGTGGCCAATCTGACGTGCGCGCACGGGCGCAGATTAAAAATCTTCCAGTCACCGAAACTTAAGAACGAACGCTCACGTGCGAACGCAGGCAATCGGCCTAACGCGGTGCCGCCGCGGCGCGCGTTTCTAGAGCGGATGATGTTCGGCCAATTTTCAACTTCCGTGTCGGCCGGGACGCAGGTACGGTCGGCCGGTGTGTCACGCGGGCAGCAAACGGCGAAACTTTCATGATCCACTCGAGACGGTGGACGAGCCCCGGTGGCTGGAAATCCTCGACCGGCACAGCCGTCTGTTGGAAGGACGTCTGCTATCGCCTGGCGTAGATCTGAAGCGTGCCTTCGTGCTGGCGATGTTGGAACATGTCGATGCCGGTTGGCGGCTGGAAGGCTTCTCCTCGACGTCCGGCGCTTTCTTCTGCAGGAAGGATAACGATCGCCGCCAGGTTGCGATCGTGCATGTCGAACCGGGAAAGCACCCCGGATATGGTGCCGCTCATTTGTGCGACAGCCCTATGAGATGACGGACGCTCGCATCTTTACCGGACCCGGTCCTCTGCCCTACGTGTGGTCGTTCCAGATCGTTACACCGGCTGCCAATTCGGTAGATCTGCTATACGTGCCGACCCCGACGGCACAGCAGGTGTTCGCGGATCCCACACCCGGGAATGTGATCCTGTCGCTCGGCAGCTCGAAAGTCAGCTGGGCAAGTGGCAGTCCCTCGGCACCGGGAGGCGCCGTGGCGGGCGCGGAAACTATATTCGTGTCTGGCAGCCAGCTGCTTGCCCAACCTCATTAGAGATTCCGTCAGCGCGCGCCTTGAGCCGACTGATTGTCCGCCCCGATCGGGGCGGACAACTCAATCAACCATCGATCGCTCTTATCGGCAATAGTGGTCGTCGTGACCGCATTCGTGCCACGAATGCTCATGGTAGTAGCGGGCGTGCCCATGATCATAGTAGCCCTCGCGCGGCTCTGCGACGACGCAGGCCGTGGATAGCGAGAAGAGTCCGAGCAGGATTCCGAATCGCACGATCGTTCGCATATTCTTCACAATATTCTCCCACCGTTTCCATTCAATGGTAGCAGGCACTGTGTCGTTATGCGCGCCTGGCGGACAGCGGCCCATCGCCCCAACTACGGGTGCAGAACTCTTACAGACGGCTCCTACGCGAAAGGCACGGCGCGCTATGCTGCAAGCTTAAGACAGGGCAGGGCACAGGAAGTCATGTCAGAACAACGACAGTCGGCTGATGCGGTGATGGGACGGGCGGTAGCGCAAGCCGGAGCCGGCGACTTCGGCTCGCCGGGATATCGAGAGGGGCTGGAGCGGTCGCTATCGGCGTTCGCCCGGATGCCGTTGACGCCCGAGGCCCGCGAAGCGGCAATCGAAAAGCTGACACAGGATCTCGTGACCCGCCTGCGGATCGAGCAGTGGTACCGCAATCATCCGCAGATCGACGCGATGGCGGTCGAAGGTCCGGTATTCGTAGTCGGCCTTCCTCGTACCGGGACGACGGCGACGGTGTCGATGCTGGGGCTGGACGAGCGATTCCGCTGTCTGCGCAGCTGGGAAGGCATCGATCCCGTACCGCCCCCGATTGCCGGTCAGGAAGATACCGATCCACGGGCTGTCGCCGCGCGCGCGGCGGCGAAGGACTACGACAAGTCGCATATGCACCTGTTCGACCCCGATGGTTCGCAGGAGGATCTGGCGTTTCTGGCCGGCCTGGACATGCATTCCTATCACGGCGCCTATCCGACGCCGGAAGACTATTTGAGCTGGTGGCTTGCCGAGGATTTCGGTTCCACTTACGCGTACCTGGAGCGCGTCTTCAAACTACTGCATTCGCAGCGGCCGCCGCGGCTGTGGCTGCTGAAGTCGCCGCCGCACCTGTTCAGGCTCGATGCCATCGTGCGGCAATTCCCGAACGCGCGATTCGTCATGACACATCGCGACCCGCTCAAGGTTCTGGGATCCGTGGCGAGTCTGCACTACACCCTCTACAGCGAACGTTGCGTCGCGGGGTCGATCAGCAAAGAGGAGGTGGGACCGATATTGCTACGGTTCTGGACCGAAGGTATGCGTCGCGCGATGGCTGCACGCGAGAGGCTGGGAGAAGACCGCTTCATCGACGTCCACAACGACGAGGTGGTGAATCGCCCGCTCGAAGCGTTCGAGCGCGTCTACGCGCATCTCGGTCTGTCCCTGACGGCGGAACTCAGGCGCCGTCTGGCCGCCTACAACAGCACCAACGCGCCGGGGACGTTCGGTGCGCATCGCTACACGCTGGAGGAATACGGACTCACGGCTGATCGCGTGCGCGAGGGGTTTGCGAGCTACCTGAAACGCTTTTCGTTTTGAGCCTCAGGGAGACAGCGCGACGAATGCGATCAGCGATGCGAGCAATGCCGGTGGCATCACCAGCGCGCCCAGGCCTAAGAATCTCATCGCTGACACGTCTTCACCTTCCCGTCGGATCGCCACCAGCCAGAGTATCGTCGCCAGCGACCCGGTGACGGAAAGGTTTGGTCCCAGATCCACGCCGATCAGCAGCGCACCGGTAAGAGTGGAAGGCAAGTGAACACCCTGGGCCAGCGTCGCGACGACGAGACCCGTCGGCAGGTTGTTCAGAAGATTGGAAGCGAGGCCAACTGCGCTGCCACCGATCATTGCCGTCATCCGTGGCTCGTGCTGTGAAAGCTCGGACAGTCCGTGACCGAGTGGTGTCAGTACGCCTGTGTCCTGAACCGCGTGCACGAGCACGAACAAGCCGGCGACCAGCGGCAGGATGCTCCACGATATCTCTCGCAGGAACGGCCATGGCGCGACTCTGGTGGAGACGCATGTCCACAGCAATGCCGCGACGCCCGCGGCGCATGTCGGCAGTCCCAGCGGCCAGTCCATCGCCGAGGCCGTGAGCAGGACCATCGCTGTCAGGGCGATCGAGATGGCGACCCGACTGGCACTACCTGGCAGCGCCGGCAGATCGCGTGCCGTCTCGATGGCCGCGGACAGAGGCTCACGCTGTGTCCATCGCAGCAGGCCATAGGTCACCAGGATCGACACCAGCGAGGCTGCGCCGAAGGCGGCAAGCCAGTCGATCAGCGATGGCATATGGGCGCCAAATACCACCAGGTTGGCAGGATTCGATATCGGCAGCACGAAGCTCGCCGCGTTGGCGATGAATGCACATACCAGCAGATAGGGTAGTGCGGGCGCGCGCGCCCGCCTGGCGACCGCGCAGACGGCGGGCGTCAGCACCACGGCGGTCGCGTCATTGGACAGCAATACCGTCACGACCGTACCGACCGCGTAAATCAACAGGAACAGCCGTCGACCGGAGCCCTCCGCATGCTGCAGCGCATAGTGGGCCAGCCAGTCGAACAGGCCTTCCCGGCGCGCGAGCTCGGCGAGCACCATCATGCCCGTCAGAAACAGGTAGACATCCGTGCCCCGACCCACGGCGAGCAGGGCGTCGGACACGGACACCAGGGACGACAGCACCAGCAGACAGGCAGCGCCGGCTGCCCACCAGGCCTCCGGCCAGTCGCGCGGTCGCGTAATGATGCCGAGCAGGGCAACGATCGCGACCGACCAGATCGCCAGATGCGCCGGTGACGGCAGAGGCTCAGACCACGGTCAGCTGGACGTTCAGGTTGTTCCGGGTCGCGTTCGAATAGGGACAGATCTGATGCGCCGCCTCGACCAGCTTCTGTGCCTGCTCGTGCGGTACGCCCGGTACATTCACCGCAAGGGCAGCGGTGATGCCGAACCCACCCTCGGAGCGCGGGCCGATGCCGATGGTCGCCGTGACGGTGGTGTCGTCGGGGACCTTGATCTTCAGCTGGCCGCCGGCGACCTTCATGGCGCCGATGAAGCAGGCGGAGTAGCCGGCTGCGAAAAGCTGTTCAGGATTGGTACCCGGGCCGCCGCCCCCGCCGAGTTCCTTCGGGGTCGAGAGCTTGACATCGACTTTGCCGTCCTCGGACCGGGCGGCGCCGTCGCGGCCTCCCTTTGCGGTGGCCTTGGTGCTGTATTTGACGTCGACAGGCATGGCGCAACTCCTTGTGGGGTGCAATGCATTCGGGATAAGTGCGAAGCACGAGTCTAATACGGTGGCCCAGCCGGCGCTGGCGTGACACCTTCAATTAAGCGAGCATGACGGGAGCCTAAGGGAGCCATCGATGCCGACATCCAACCGTACGCTGCCGCGGCTCGCGCTGATCGGCGCCATTCTCGGGCTCATCGTGCTGCTGTTCGCGTGGGTGGGTGGCTACCTGACCCCGTCGCGGATCAGCAGCGATGGGCTGGTGGATACGCTGGAGCGTGCAACCGGCAAGGTGTATCCCGGCTACCGTCGCGCTCATTCCAAGGGCGTGTGTGTCTCGGGTCACTTCACCTCGACGGGGGCGGGACTGGCTCTTTCTCATGCTTCACTGTTCGCTGCCGGCGATACCGCGGTCATCGGGCGGTTCTCGACCAACGCCGGCAATCCGATGGCGCCCGACAACGCGGCCCTGTTCCACGCGTTGGGTTTGCGCTTCGTGTTGCCGCACGGCGAAGAGTGGCGGATGGCGATCGACCACACGCCGATTTTCATCGTCTCCAATCCGCGCGATTTCGTCGATCTGCAGGTGGCGAACACGCCAGACCCGGCGACTGGTAAACCCGATCCGGCCAGGCTGCCGGCATTCGTAGCCTCACATCCGGAGACGCAGCGATTCCTTGGCCTGGTGAAATCGACCCCGGTTCCGTCCAGCTTTGCCAACGGTACGTATTACAGCATCCATGCTTTCCGCTTCACCAACGCTCAGCGCGAGACGCATCTGGTGCGCTGGCAGTTCGAGCCGCAGACGCCCTTTGCCGCCCTCGATCCGGCGGCGATGGCGAGCCTGCCGCCGAACTTCCTGTTCGATGAATTGCTGACGCGCATGAAAGGCGGACCGCTGCAATGGCATCTGATACTGATCGCGGCGAACCCCGGCGATACGACCGACAATGCCACGGTGCAGTGGACCGGTGAGCATCAGCGGATCGACGCCGGTACGCTGGTGCTGGATCAGGCTTCGACGGAAGCCACTGGCGCGTGCCTGGGCTACAACTACGATCCCACCATCCTGCCCGCGGGTGTAGCGATCTCAGACGATCCCTTACTGCCGGCGCGTTCGGCGGCCTATGCCGAGTCCTTCACGCGACGCTCGATCGAGATCAAGGATCGCGCGCCGGATGCCATCACCCAGGAGCAGCAGCAGGGAGCAACGCCGTGAACGAACCTATCTCCGAGCGTTTTGCGCTGCCTGCCCGTGTCCTGCATTGGCTGATGGCGCTCCTGATCCTCGCGATGCTGCTGATCGGCGCAGGCATGGTGTCCACGGTCAGTGCGCGCTATCCACAGCTGCTCTCGTGGCACCGCCCGATCGGGCTTGCGATTCTCGTGCTTGCCCTGCTGCGCATTATCGTGCGGCTGACGCATCGGACGCCGCCACTGCCGTCAGATCTGCCGGCGCTGCAGGTGGCGGTGGCCAAAGGTTCTCACTATGTGCTGTACCTGCTGATGATCGGGGTGCCGCTGATCGGCTGGGCGATGCAGTCCGCGGGTGGCTATCCGGTGACCGTCTGGACGGGGTTCGTTCTGTTCCCGATCCTGCCGCACGACGTCGCCGTCTATGGCTGGCTGCGGCAAGCACATGGCCTGCTCGCGTATGCATTTCTGCTGATCATCCTGGGGCACCTTGGAGCGGCGCTGTTCCACGGCCTGGTGCGGCGGGACGGGGTCTTTCGAAGCATGACCGGTTAGGATGTGGCGATGCTAACCGTCCATCATCTGCAGGCGTCACAGTCCGAGCGCATCGTATGGCTCTGCGAAGAGCTCGACCTTCAATATGACCTGAAGACCTATGCCCGCGAACCCACGGGCGCCGCGCCGCCTGCCTATAAAGCGCTGCACCCACAGGGTACCGCGCCGATCATCACCGACGGGCCGGTTGTCATGGCCGAGTCGGGCGCGATCGTCGACTACATCCTCGCGCGCTACGGCAAAGGGCGCCTCGTGGTTGGCCCCGATGCTGCGAACTACGCCGATTTTCTTTACTGGCTGCACTTCGCGAACGGCTTCTTCGTACCGGCCGCGATGATGGCGCTGGTCGCCGTCAGGTTGTCGGGCGACAACAAGCAGGCCGCGCAGATGTTTGCCGGGCGGCAGTCACTTTCCTATGCGCTGAGTGAGGCACGGCTGGAGAAGGCGCCTTATTTTGCCGGTGCCGAGTTCACCGCGGCGGATGTCATGATGGTGTTCTCCCTCACGACCATGCGGGCCGTCAGCGGCGGCAGCCTCACCGAGCGGCCCAATCTTCGAGCCTATCTCAAGCGTATCGGGGCGCGCCCCGCCTACCAGCGCGCGATGAAACGGGGCGATCCGGGTCTTCAGCCAGCGTTGGAATGAACGCTCGCTTTCTGTCGTTTCTGGTGCTGGCGGGCGCGCTGCTTCTTGACGTGGCGTGGGGTGCTGCGACGTCGCCCGGCCCGCCGGCCGCCGCGCACGTCGTACCCATAGCGACAGGCGCCGGCGCACCCGAGGTGACGACCTCCCACGTGGCGGTACTGACGGCCGACCAGGTGCTCCAGATCCTGGATGAAACCGTCGACTGGTATCGCACCCTTGGGACGCAGCAGCAGTCCTCGACGCAGCCAAGCGATCTGCTGATCCTCTATGCCAATCAGCAGACCGCGACCCAGGTCGTCAACCTGGCGTTCGATCTGGCTCGCGCCAATGCGGAGCTGCTGAGCAGCGAGGCCGGTGCTGAGAGTAACGGGGATGCCGCAAAGGACGCAGGCCAGACGCTTGCACAGCGTCTGCACGCTGAGCGGCAGACGCTCCAGGCAGAATTCGACGACGCGCGTGTACGGGCGCGCAGCGGATCCGCGCAGAGCCGATCGGAACTGGAAGCCAAGGCGTCGGAACTCAAGGGCGAGCTCGACATGTTGAATGCGCGGCTAAATCTGTCCGACATGATGGCGACCTTTGTGGATCAGAACAATGCGCGCATGGCGAGCGCCAATGCACTCAAAACGCATATCGATGCCATTGCCGCGTCCGTGCCTGGATTGGGCAGCGATAGCGCCGCGACAGGTCCTGCGGCAGCAACTGCTTCGACTGCCAGCACGACGGCGAACGTTGCGAGGCCGTCGCATCCGTCGGGGCTGATGGTGTCGGCGGACGATGCGACGCCCCGGGCCGGGCTTTGGTGGTTCGTGACGCACGTGGTTTCCCTGGCGGGCAAGGCCAGTACCATCCTCGCGATCGACCAGCGTACCGCTACGCTGGAACAGGTATTTGCCAAGGTGCGCAGCGCGCCGATGGAACGCCTGACGGCGATGTCGCAGCAGAGCGATGCCCTGGCATCACGCGCAGACAGTGCGCATGGTGCCGCGCTGCAGGATGTTCGAAGCCAGCTCGACACGCTGGCCTGGCTGTTCCAGCAGACCTCGAACATGCTGGTGCCTCTGATCAAGGAAGGTGTGCTGCTTGACCAGTATCGCCGCAACCTGAGCAGCTGGCATGAGACCGTCGAGCGGCAGTATCGAGACGCGTTGCGGGAACTGGCGATCCGGGCGGCCGTTCTACTGGGTGTGTTGGCGCTGGTATTCGCCGGCGGCGAAGTTTGGCGACGGATGGTGCTGCGCTACACCAGCGAGTTGCGACGCCGCCAGCAGCTGCTGTTGATCCGTAAACTCACGATTGGTGCGATCGTTCTCATCGTCATCGGTCTGACGTTCTTCACCGAGCTGGGGTCTTTCGCGACTTTCGCGGGTCTGATCACGGCAGGCGTGGCAGTGGCGATGCAGAGCGTGCTGACCTGCATCGTCGGGTATTTCCTGCTGATCGGGAAGTACGGACTGCGGGTTGGTGACCGGGTGCAGGTCGGTTCGGTTGCCGGCGAGATCATCGACCTGGGCCTGATCCGGCTGCATCTGATGGAATTCGGTGCCGACGGACGGCTGACGGCGACCGGGCGAGTCGTGGCGTTTCCAAATTCGATCGTCTTTCAGGCCACCGGTGGACTGTTCCGGCAGATACCGGGAGTCAGTCTTGTGTGGCACGAAATCATCGTGACGCTGCCTGCCGGGCGTGACTACGCGACCTTCAAGGCGAAACTGCTGCCGCTATTGTCGAACGCGATGCAGGACTACCACGACGTCATCGAGCAGCAGAGCCGGCAGATCGAGCAGAGCACGGCATCTGCCTCCGTTGCCGCGCCGGCACCACAGGTGCAGCTGCGGCTGAGTGGTACGGGCGCCGAGGTGGTGGTGCGCTATCCAGTACAGCTCGAGCGGGCGGCGGAAATCGACGAGAAGATCTCCCAGGCAGTCAGTACGGCGCTTGGATCCACATGATGACCACGCTCTATGGCATCAGGAACTGCGACACGATGAAGAAGGCCCGGCAGTGGCTCGATGGCCGCCGCGTGGAGTATGCATTCCACGACTACAAAACGGCTGGGATCGATCGGACGACACTCGAGAAGTGGATGCAGCATGTCGATTGGACGATGCTGCTCAATCGCGCGGGTACCACCTTCCGTAAACTGCCGGAGGACGAACGACAGGATCTAACTGTCGAGAAGGCGATTACACTGATGTGCCGTCAGCCATCGATGATCAAGCGCCCTGTGATCGACACTGGCCGGCAACTCGTCGTCGGCTTCAGCCCGGCAGGCTACGCCGCACTATTTGCGTCCCCCTAGCGCGCCTGCCCCGATGGCGGCGGGCCTAGAAGGCCGCCGACGTTGTCATGATGGCCTTGCCAGTCTTCATGTCGATTGGAAATGATCCCATTTCGAAGAATGAATACCATCGCCCGCCAACGCGTCGCACGCAATCGCTCTGCCGGAAGGCAATGACCCGGCTGGTGCCGTCCTGCATGTTCATTTGCAGCTGTTGCTGGCTCACCTCGACGCCGAACGAGCCATCGCTGTCCACGTGTGCCACCGGAATTTTGATCTGCAAGTCTCGCACGCCGTTGAATTGCGGGCCGTAGTAGCTGTGCAGTTCGGCGGCACCTCGCACCTCGCGAGACGACCACCAGTCGAAGATGATGAAATCATCGCCGGGCCCGTAGAAACTGCGCATCTCGTCAATGTTTCTGGGCGTCTCGCTCGCGGTGAGCCACGCTGAAATTTCTTTTTTTGCCTGCTCGGGCGGTACGCGTGGCCCAGGCGCGGACTTCTTCGTCCATGCGACGGCCCCGCGTGAATGGATCTCGCCGTTGAAGTCCGCATCGGAGGAATGCTCGTCCACCGGTAACGAGAAGTGCTGCTGAATGATGCGCCATTGGCCGTCGATCCTCTTGAAGGCGTCGACCTGCCGGAGCGACAGCGGCATAAGGGTGCTGTCCTGGCGCGTGGCGTCGAAATGAATCTGCATCGCGGCGCAGGCGAATGTGCCGTCGGAGGCGACGCTGATCTCTTCCATGCGGAACTTGATCGACTGCAACGTCGCCAGTTGAGGCGTGATCGCGGCGCGAATCTGCGCCTGGCCTTCGTACCAGCCCGGCGCGGCCATATCGATGAGAACGGCATCCGGGGCGAAATGCGGCATTACCTTGTCGATATCGGTTTCACTGGCCATCTCGTTCTCGATGGCTGTGATGTCGCTGATGTCCTTGGGGCTGCCGAAGGAGGCTGCCTGTCCCGGAGTGTGCTGCAGCAGCAGCGACATGCCGGTCACAAGAGCGAGTGCCGCCGAGCGGCTGCTGCGTTGATGCATGACGAGACCCCCCGATTGGTTGTCGAGGGGGGGCAATGTAGCATCGCAGCGTGCCGGCCGGAGCAGGTTTAGCCCCGCTTGAAGAGCATCCAGATGGCGGTCAGCGTCGTTATCGCGCAGAACGATGCGGTGAAGAGAATCGCTATCGGCGGCACCACGGCGGCGGGGAGCACCTGGGTCAGGATGAGCTCGACGGACGCCGAAACGGCCCACCGGTTGATGTAGAGCGGCAGCGAGCGGGCGAGCTTCTCGTTGTGACGAAATGCCGCCGCACGCTCCATGATGGTGCCCCGGTCGGCGTGACGATACGCATCCAGAGGCCAGAAATAAGCGATTGTCCGCTTGATACGCTTGAAATCCATATTGTCGTGAAAGGTCAGGTGATAGGGGTGAAGACGATGTCTATGCTTATCACTGTTCCGTTTACGATATCCGCGACGCAGTTCGACAATTAGCCAGCAAATTACTGCGGCCCCGCTATAGTCGCGCAATGTCGACGAAAGTACCGCAGGACCAGCAGGAGATACGCACCTACATTCTGGACATTGCCCGCCAGGCGGGACTGCGCGTCAGACCTCCCATACTGATTCGCGAGGTGGCGCTGGATGACACGGCGGCAGATCCTGCCACCGATCCGGCGGCCGGCGAGCACCGGATCAGCCTGATCAGCAAGGACGGCCGGGTAGAGATTCGAGTTCCGTACGGCGACTCGAAGAATCCGGAATGGCGCTTCCTGACGCGCGCCCGGGTAGAGGACGCCGTCAACACCCTGGCCACCCGCACCGGTTGAGCGGCGGGCAGGCGCTGGCCTGCCATCTGGACGACCGCTATTTCAGAGCAGCCGACGTCCAGCTGAACACATAGCGGCCGGTGCGACGGCGGGCTTCGACGCTCTCGCTGCGCAGCGCCGGTGCATGGATCAGTGCGATGCTCAGCCAGACCGCGACGCTGAAATAGAGCGACATCCAGATCATCTCGCTCTTCCAGTCGCCCCAGCGATAAGACACCACGCGGTGCGCCGACACGTCATGGAGGCCCTGCGCGATGGTCAGGTAATGCCTGCCGGCCGCCTGATCGGCAACCCAGCGCGTCCAGTACATCGGCACATCCACCAGGAACATATAGGCAACGTAGGCCGCGCCGGCGGCACACCAGATCATCAGCAGGGGTCTGCGGTCCCGGGCGCAGCGCGGTCCCATGACCGCCACGCCTGCCACCAGCAACGCGACACTGATTCCCCAGAGTGATTCTTCGATCGTGTGACCGATGTTGGCGGTGGTGATGACGGAGTACCACGAACAGATCTCCGCGATGACGATGAGCGGCACCACGGATCGCGCGGCAACCTGTCCCAGCACACTGCCGGTCTCGCGCGCGGCTTCGCGCAGCAGGAAGGCCCATTGCGCCACGAAGCACAGTTCGGCGCAGGTGGCGACGAACCTTCCGACCAGGACGCTCGACAGCCAGGAGTCCACCAGACATTGGCGCGGCACGTCGAACACCGGGAACACCGAACGGTACGCGCAGCCCAGCACGTAGACGCCCGACAGCACGAGTTGCAGGCGCCGAGCGGTGTAGAACTCGGGCGGCACGGCCGCTTTGCGCTGCCGCAGAGCAGCTGCCGAGAGCCCCCAGGCCGCGACGTTGAACGCCGCAACCGTGCACAGGAGCCCCCACCAGACCAACACGCCTTCTGACATCATAATGTCATCTTGGCATGCTAGCGGTTCGCATCCAATAGAGACTGCGTCAATTCGTCGACGACTTCTCGTCGTGACGCCTCGAACTCAGGACGGTGGCCAGCGTGAGTGGCTCGCCCGCGCGGTGAGGAAGCGCTTTCGACCGATTCCAATCGGGGGGCAGCGGCGACGCACGCCTCGACGCCAGGAAATTGCCAAGTGCCAGCGCTCCATCCAGACGGGCAGGTGCATCAGCGCCGGCGAGAGCGTTGGCTGCGAACCGACCGTCGCTGCCGGCGGTCAGGAAGTAGGCGATCGCCTGAGAGCGGCTGCGGGCAATACCGTCGCCGAGTTCATAGTCGACGCCGAGCACGAGGCCGGCGTCCGTGAAGCCGTGACTGGCGCTTCGCGTGAAGAGTTCGATGGCGCGGCGATCGTCTCTTGGCATCCCGCCCTGGCCATCCTGATACAGACAACCCAGCTCATACTCGGCGATCCGATCACCTTGTTCCGCCGCCAGCTGGAACCAGTGTGCGGCCTCACGCAGGTCGGTCCGGACGCCGTCGCCGTTGTAGTAACGGATCCCGAGCCGCAGTTGTGCATTGGCGCTGCCGGCCTGCGCGGACTTGCGGAGCGACGACATACCTGCCGCCGGTCCGATGCTGGTCGGTTGCCGGCTGGCAGGCGAGGGCGAGCGGGCGGCGGGCAGGCCGGGTGCCAGTGCCAGGAGCCAGCCCAGGCCCGCGAGCGAGAGGCCTTTGAGCGATGCGTGCTTCATTGGGTGTAACGTTAAGCGTATTCGTCAATGGGGGCAGTATGCAGAGCGACGAGCAGGAAGGCATCGGGGCGGCCAGGCGTTTTGGGATCTACCGGCGCGCCGATGCGCGCGACTATGGCGAGCACAACATCCAGAGCATGGACGACGTCACGCCGGTCATGGCCCAGGGGCTGAGGAACTACGCGAGCGAAGACGGCAGCGGTCAGGACGTCAAACTCCTTTATGCCGCACCCGGCTTCAGTCTGACCTATGTCTGGTTCAAGAGCGGCTACCCGCTGCCATTGCACTCCCACTCCAACGATTGTCTCTATTACATCGTGGCGGGGACGCTTACGATCGGGAGGGAGGTGCTGGGTGCTGGCGACGGCTTCTTCGTCGCGAAGGACGTCGCGTATACCTACGAGCCGGGTCCCGAGGGCGTAGAGGTGCTGGAGTTTCGTAAGACCCACAGGCTGAACATTCGGTTTCGCAGCGACGACAAGGCTGTCTGGGACCAGGCCGCCGCGGTGCTGGCAGCGCACGCGACTTCCTGGGCAGCAGAGTTGCCGCCGAGCGCCGCGATCAGCGCGTCGCCAGCGCCCGCTTCAGTGCCGCCAGTTTCGCGGCGGTGAAGCCCCTGGATACGGCGGCGCGTCTCGCGAGCATGTCGAAACCGTGGAAAGCGCCCGGCACCACCAGCAGTTCCACGGCGATTCCCGCTTCGAGCAGTCGCCGGGCGTACTCGATGTTCTCGTCGACGAAGATATCCAGCTCGCCGACACCGATGAACGCCGGCGGCAGACCACTGAGATCCTTGACCCGCGACGGGACCGCGTGCTCTGGAACGTGAGCAGTGCCGGGTTCCTCGCCCAGGAAGCATCGCCAGCCGAAACGGTTGGCATCGTCGCCCCAGTTGAAGACGCCGCGGTGAGGTGGCGAGGGGCGCGAACTGCCTGTGCGATCGTCGATCATCGGGTACAGCAGTGCCTGAAATACCAGCGGGAACTCGCCGCGGTCGCGCGCTGCAATTGCCAGCAGCGCGGCGTGGCCGCCGCCGCCGCTCTCACCCATCAACGCGATCCGCGTCCTGTCGACACCGATTTCGTCCGCATGTCCATGCAGCCATCGCAGTGCCGCGTAGTTGTCCTCGAGCGAGCCGTCGTGGCGTGTTTCCGGCGCGTTGCGATATTCGACGCTGACGATGGTGCAGTCGAGGGCAGTTGCCGCTTCCTGCAGCCCGGGGACACTGGCGCGCGCTGAACTGGCGGTGAAGCCGCCGCCATGCGTGTGGAGGATGGCGGCGCGTTGATCGGCGGGGTTTGCATTGACGAGATACACCGCAACGTCGGGCATACCGCGCGAGCCGGCGATGATCCGCTGTTCTACGGATGCCGCGGTCGACGGCTCGGCCACCATCGCCGAGAGCGTTGCCCGTCGCGCCGCCAGCCGTTCCAGTGACATCGGTGTGAACTGACGGTACAACTCGAACATCTGTAGCGCCACATCGCGCAGTTCCGGATCGACGCGTTTCAGTTGCTCGGAAAGGTGTGGGTCGATGGAGGCCGATTTCATTATGTAATCCAACCTGACATGGTAGTCGGCCTCCTGAGATTCTGTACGACGTTCCTTACAAGCTTCCCGTCGACGCTCTATAAATGCAAAGCGCGTGCGGTGGGGCCGTATTGCATAGCAGGGGCGGCACGGCGCCGCAGCTTTTCGCCGCTATCATGCATTGCAATGCAGAGCAATGAGTTACGCGCATTCTCGGCGTGTCGGCAGTCGGCGACGCATCCAATTTGCCCCACCTGTACGTATGATAGCGAGTGCTGCGTCTCCGCATTTTGGCCCATGGGCCGCTGAACGCCTGCTTGACTTGAAGGTCAGCGGGCGGAACTCTCTAAGGCGAGTAAGCCAAGCGGGGCCTTGAGCGTTGTATCGAATAGAGCCGCCAGCGCAGGTCCTAAACCGGGGAGGGGATCCCCGGGCTTGTGTTAGGTGTCTTGGCGCAAGACTAGAACATTGGAACTCCCAGAGGTCGGTTTATAGTGCGACGGATTTCGGCGTTTTACCCGCGGATTAAGAACCGTATTGACAGGTTGCGTGATGCCAGTTCGCTGGCTGTGCTGGTCACCACGCTCCTGCTGGCGGCATGCGGCGGGGGAAGTGGCACCGGTTCGAGTGCAGGGACCGGATCGGGCGGTAGCTCGGGACTGGGTTCCAGCACCTCCAGTTCTGGCGGCACGTCTACCTCCAGCAGTTCCAGCAGTTCCAGCAGCAGTTCCGGCTCCAGTGGTCCCAGCAGCAGCGGCACCACCACTGGTTCGAGCACCAGCTCCGGCACTAGCACCAGCTCCGGCAGCTCCAGCGGTACGAGCAGTAGCAGCTCCAACAGCTCCAGCGGCGTTGCGGCCGCCTGCACCGGTTCGGGCACATTCCTGAGTCCGGTGCAGGGATCCATACCGGGCGGGTCGGGCAACACCATCAGTCCACACGTAGCGACTTTGACGCTGTGCCAGTCCCAGCAGTTCGTGAGCAACGCGACCGGTACGGTTCAATGGGCGGTCGACGGAATTTCGGGTGGTAATAGCGCCGTCGGCACGATCACGCCCAACGGCTTGTACAAGGCGCCCCAGGTGGCGCACGTCGCGACCATCACGGCCTCCGGCACATCGCCATCTTTCAGCGCGCAGGCCAGCGCGGCCGTCACCGATCTCGCCGCCGTGTGGACCGAGCACAACGACAACGCGCGTACCAGCCAAAATTTGAAGGAATATGCGCTCACACCCGCCAATCTCACCAGCGGTCGCTTCCACAAACAGTGGAGCTGTTCGGTCGATGGTCAGATTCTGGCGCAGCCGCTGTTCGTGGCCGGAGTTCCCGTTGGGTCTCGCATTTACAACCTGCTGATCGTAGCGACCCATCATGACAGCGTGTATGCGTTCGATGCGGACGATCCCGCCTGTCATGTTGTATGGCAGACCTCTTTTATCAATGGGACCACCGTGCTGCCCGCGCAGACTACCTGCGTCGATACACCGGGTGAATACGGGATTCAGCCGACTCCCGTCATAGACCTGGCGTCGCAGCGTATCTATGTGCTGGCGGTGACCGCGGAGAGCGGTACCATCTACCAGCGACTGCATGCCTTGAGCCTCACGACAGGCCAGGACGCCGTGTCAAATATCGCCATCCAGGCGACGGCGCCGGGCAATCCGGGCGTCACGTTTGCCGCCGATAAGGAGCGGCCGCGCGCAGGATTGGCGCTCTCCAACGGCGGCGTCTTCTTGAGCTGGGGGTCGTTCTGCGATCCTGGCAGTTACGTGTGGCACGGATGGCTGATGCGCTATGACGCGGCGACGCTGGCACAGACGGCCGTATTCAACGCCACGCCCAATCCGACGGTGAGCGCCTATGGCGGCGGTGGGATCTGGATGTCGAGCGGTGCGCCCGCGATCGACAGCGGCGGCGCGATGTACCTGAGTACCGGCAATGGGGATTTCAACGACACTGCTGAAACGATACCCGGCCCGGCTTCTGATGATTTCGGTATGGGGGTGTTGAAGTTCGACACTTTCAATCCGTCGCAGCTCTCAGTGCAGGACT
>DATBAM010000028.1:0-6251 GCA_036271535.1 Steroidobacteraceae bacterium
CACCGGCCACGGCGACGACGCATATCGACAGTGTCTCGATGTCCGACAGCTGCGGTGCCGTGGGATCGTCGATGCGCGCATGCACGATCTGCGAAATCAGATCCTCGGTCGGTCTCGTGCGCCGCTCATCGATCGCCGTGCGCACGAAGCGCTGCAGCGTCATGATGTTGTTGGCGTGCCGATAGGCTTCCTCGCGCGATGCGCCGGCGCCGGCCCGCGAGACCATCGAGTCGGCGCCCCGGCTGATCTCATCGATGTGATCGAGTGGCAGCCCCAATGCGTCGCAGATCACCATGATCGGGATCGGCGTCGCATAGTCGCGCACCAGGTCGGCCTGCGGTCGATCCAGCAGCGCCAGAACCTTGTCGCGGCAGACGGCCGAGACGCGTGCTTCGAGCGCCGCGACCGTCGGGCCGTTGAACGCGCCAGTCACTAGTTTGCGCCGCCGCGTGTGCATCTCGCCGTCGATCTTGAAGGTGTTGGTGCCGTCGTTGAGCACGTAGCCTTCGCGCTTGATGTAGTCGTTGACCTCGGCCTGATACGGTGAGCGGATGGCGCTCGACACGCGCATCTCGTCCGAATAGGCCTCGTGATTGCGGGCCGCGGCCACGATGTCTTCATAGCGGGTCACGAGCCAGGTTTTGATCCCCTCGTCGAAGTGCACCGGATCTTCGGCACGCATTCGCTCATAGTAGGGATAGGGGTTCTGCATGACCTTGGGGTCCGCAAACGTGAAGCTGCTCAGAGGTTGCATGCGTGCATTGTAGCGAGGCCGGCCGCCGCCGCTGCCGCATGTTCCTAGCCTCAAGCTGAACAACTGCTTTGTTGCCGCTGCGCGCCGCGAATGCACCGGCGCAGACGGGGTTAATAAGACGGCTCACCAGGCATCGGAGGGTGGAATGCAGCAGCGCCGGATCGGTTCACAGGGGCTCACGGTATCCGCCATCGGTGTCGGCTGCATGCCCAGCGCGAACGCGGTCGCGCCGCCGGACGAGGCGCTGACGAGTGCTTTGCTGGGCAGGGCGGTGGAGCTGGGCGTCACGCTGTTCGATACCGCGGAGGCGTACGGTCCTTATGTCAACGAGATCAACGTTGGCAAAGCATTACGCGCGGTGCGCGACCGGGTGGTCATCGCCAGCAAGTTCGGCTATCGGCTATCGGCGGACAGCCGGCTGCCGCTGGGCCTGGACAGCCGCCCGGAGCGTATCCGCGAGGCCTGTGACGGGTCGCTCAAGCGACTGGGTGTCGAGACGATCGATCTGCTCTTCCAGCATCGCGTCGATCCGGCAGTGCCGATCGAGGACGTGGCTGGTGCGGTGGCCGGTCTCATCAAGGCCGGCAAGGTCCGCTTCTTCGGCCTGTGTGAGGCGGCCCCGGACACGATCCGGCGCGCGCATCGCGTACAACCGATCAGCGCGGTGGAGAGCGAGTATTCGCTCTGGACCCGTGAATCCGAGACGTCGATTCTGCCGCTATGCCGCGAGCTCGATATCGGCTTCGTTGCCTACAGTCCGCTCGGCCGCGGCTTCCTCGCGGGGTCCGGGACGCAGCTGTCCGACCTGCCCGAGGGCGACTATCGCCGCGGCATGCCGCGCTGGCAGGCAGACGCGTTGGCTCACAACAGGCGGCTGTTCGAGCAGTTTCAGGCGCTGGCCGCGTCGAAGAATTGCACGCCCGCCCAACTGGCGCTGGCGTGGCTGCTGCATCGTCAGGCAAACATGGTGCCGATTCCCGGTACCACCAAGCTGCATCGCCTCGAAGAGAACATCGCGGCCGCGCAGATCCGGCTCTCCCCGGACGATCTGGCGGCGGTCGAGCAGATCATCTCACCCGAGACCGTGGCCGGCGCCCGCTACGATCAGACCCAGACGGCACGGCTCAACCGCTGACGTGACCGAGCCCGGCCATCTTGCCGGCTATCTTGGGACTGCGCGCCTCACCAACGCCTCGAGATCGTCCATCTTCTCGTCCAGCAGGTTGAGCTTCTTCGCCAGCCCCTGGATGTCGGACGCCGCCCGTCGGTTGACGTCGTAGTCGAGTTCGCCGCGCAGACGGTCCTTCGTGTCCTGGCGGTTCTGACTCATCATGATGACGGGCGCCTGGAGGGCGGCCAGCATCGACAGGAACAGATTGAGCAGGATGAACGGGTAGGGGTCCCAGGCCTGCTTGCCCAGCAGCACGTTGATGCCTGAATAGACCACCATCAATATGCCGAACGATATGATGAAGCGCCATGAGCCTCCGAAGCGGGCGACCCGGTCCGCGATGCGATCGCCAAACGTGGATTCCTCTTCGATCAATTCGTTGGGATTGCGGCTGGCTCGTGTGCGGGCAAGTTCCTGCGCCGCGTGCAGCTGACGGCCCAGCGAGGTCAGCAGGTCCATGCCGGCGTGCGGCTTGCGCTCGAGCAGCGCCTGGATATCGTCGCGGGAGATCTGCAGGCATTCGGTGTGTTCGAGCGCGATCGCCGTGGTCTGGTGCGCCGACTTCTCGAGCATCGACGCGAAGCCGAAAAATTCGCCGTTCGAGGGCTCGTCGACGGTGACCTCCTGCCCGTCCTCGTCGATCGTCGAGACCCGTACCTTGCCCGAGATCATGACGTAGGCCTGCCCGTCCTTCTCGCCCTTCTTGTAGATGCGCTCACGCGCGACGAACTGTTTGAGTTCGACCTGAGCCGCCAGTACGGCGATCTCATCCTGGTCGAGCAGTGAGAACAGTGGAACAGCTTTCAGAATGCCAGGCTCGCAGCTCATCGTAAGCTCCCTATTGCCGAAGCGATCGAGTTTAATTTCAAATATAAGACGTTATAGTGACTGCCAGGGGCATTGATGGAATTCGTCGCAGGCCAGGCTACCGGACTCCGGATCCCCGCACACGCTGATGCGTTGCGCGCCGGCGGAGAATCGTGGCTGACCGACGCGTTTCACGCTTTTGGCTCCCTTCCTGCGACAAACCGCGTACGCCGCATCACCCGCTGTGAGGCCTGTCCGGGTGGCAGCACGGGACACAAACTATACCTTGCCGTCGAATACGAGCGACCGCAAATCGACCTGCACACCGATCTGTTCGTCAAGTTCTCCCGCGATTTCAACAATCGGATGCGCGACGAGCGCGGCAAGTTCGAGATGGAGTCGGAAGTGCGCCTGGCTGCGATCTCGAGGCTCCCTGCCTTTCCCATCCATGTGCCGGTCGCCTATTTTGCCGACTTCGAAGCGGCGTCGAAGACGGGATTGATTATTTCGCAGCAGATTCCGTTCGGGTTGAACGGGGTCGAGGCTCACCATCCCAAATGCATGGATCACGAGATACCCGATCCGCTGGCGCACTATCGAACCATCATCCGTGCGCTGGCACGCATCGCCGCGGCTCACCGCAGCGGCCGCCTGTCGCCTCACGTCGAGCAGCAGTTTCCGTTCGATCCATCCCGGGCGGCAACCGATATGCCGGTCATACCCTACGATGCGCAGGGCCTGCATCAGCGGGTGCTGGAATATGCCGATTTCGCGGCGCGCGCTCCGCAGCTGCTGCCCGCCGCGATCAGGAGCGCGGCGTTCATCGAACGCTTCGATCGGGACATCGTGCGATTCCTCGAGCACGAACAGCGCATCAGGCAATTCCTTCACAGCAACAGCGAACTCATCGCGCTGTGCCACTGGAATGCCCAGATCGACAATGCCTGGTTCTGGCGGGATGAGCGCGGTGCGCTCCGATGCGGTTTGATGGACTGGGGGCACGTCGGCCAGATGAACGTGGCGTTCTCGCTCTGGGGTTGCCTGAGCGGTGCGCCGCAATCGATCTGGGAGCGCGAGCTGGAGGGACTGCTACGGCTGTTCGCCGACGAGCTGCACGGGCATGGCGGGCCGCGGCTGGAACTGGCAGAACTGCATCTGCACCTTCAACTCTATGTCGCGATGATGGGACTGTCTTATTTCATCGCCTCGCCGTCGCGGATCGTGCTGGCACGGGCCGACGTATTCGGCGCAGCCGGGCCGTTCGATCCGATGTTCCGCGCGACGGAGACGGCGCGTAACAATCTGCACATCCTTGGCGTCTTCCTGAACCTGTGGCGAACGCAGGATTTCGGCGACGTGCTGGATCGCTGCCTGCAGCAGGGCAGACTCTAAGGTCCGATCTCGAGCGCTGCCGTCGCGTCCGCCTCGGCGCTCCGGGGCACCGCATGAGTCTGAGGCGCCCGCAGCAACAGCAGCATCGGGCAGCAGATGAGCACCGATGCGATCATCAACCAGAAGTCGTCGACGTAGGCGACCATCGTGGCCTGGCGCGTGACTTCGGCATTGAGCATGGCGGCACTGCGCGCGCTATGGGCGAGGGAGGTCATGTCATGCAGTGCGAGGCTCCCCGGCGTGATGTGCGTGACCAGTGACGCGTGCATCGCCTGTGTGTTGAACACGGTCAACGCCTGAGTGAGTGCGATGCCGATGCTGCCGGCAAGGTTGCGGACCAGATTCATGATCGCCGCTGCATCGGGTCGCAGAGCCGGTGCCACGGTGAAGAAAGCCAGTGTCGACAGCGGGACGAAGATCATGCCCTGGCCAATGCCCTGCAGGATGCCGGCGGAAATGATGCTGTGCGTACTCATCAGCAGGCTGAAGTCGGTCATGCGCCAGAAGCCGAGCAGCAGAAAGCCGAGCCCGGCGGCCACCAGCAGGCGACGGTCGATGATGGCATCGAGTCGTCCAATGACGACGAGCGTCGCCATCATCAGCATGCCGCGCGGTACGCTCACGAGACCGGAGATCATCGCGGAATAGCCCAGCAGGCCCTGCATCAACAGCGGTAACAGAGTGATGCCCGCCATCGTCGGCATGTTCAGAAAAAAGCTCAGGGTCGTCGTCCAGACGAAGTTGTGATTCTGGAAAATGCGGTTATCGAAGAGTGCGCGGCGGGTCGTGAGCGTGTGCACGAGGAAGATCCAGACGCCGCCGGCCGCCGTCCATGCCTCGATGCAGATCTCACGCGAATTGAACCAGTCCTGCGAAGGGCCACGGTCGAGCAGCAGCTGCAATGATGCGATCGTGACGGCCAGCGATCCAAATCCCAGGAAATCGAACATGCGGGGCTTGGGAGTCTCGCGCGGCAGGAACAGGCCGAGCAGCACCAGTGACGAGATGCCGGCCGGTAGATTGATGAAGAAGCACCAGCGCCAGGAGAAGCTCTCGGTCAGCCACGCCCCGACGATGGGCCCGGCGACCGGCGCCACGACGTTGCCCATCATGAAGAGCGCAGTCGCCCGGCCGTAGCGTTCCGGCGGGTTGATATTCAGCAGCACCGCCTGACAGAGCGGAGCGATCGGCGCACCGGCCATACCCTGCAGCACGCGGAACATCACCATCTGCGTCATATCGCTGGCGATTCCGCACAGCATCGAGGCGACGGTAAAACCGGCGACCGCTCCCAGCATCATGGTCTTGAGGCCCAACCGGGATGCCAGCCAGCCGCTGACCGGCGTCATGACGGCGGTCGCGACGATGTACGAGGTCACCACCCAGGTGATCTGATCCTGTGATGCCGAGAGCGTACCCTGCATGTGCGGCATCGACACGTTGACGACCGTCGTGTCGAGGATGCTCATGATCGTCGCCATCATGAGTCCGAACGTGATGGGACCGCGATGTTTGATCGTCGTGGAGTCCATGCAGCCGCCGATGATAGCGGAGGCGGCCGGTCGCCGGATTCCCCTGGAATTGACTTACGCTGCTGTTGAGCGATATGGTTCACGTGTCTGGAATTAGAGTCCATATACGTGGATAGATCGCTGCCTGACGGGGCCGCAGCTCCGTAGCGACAGCTCGAGGAGGCAATCGTGACTGACACGACGCAAAGCCGGGCATCCTTGCCTGTTCCCGAGCGCGTGCTGCAACTGATGGAGCTCGAGGGTGTAAACACCCTGTTCGGCATTCCGGATCCAAGCTTCTTTCGCATGTTCGAAATCGCCAACCGGCGCGGCTGGCGCGTGATCGCGCCGCATCACGAGCAGGCCGGGGCTTTCATGGCCGAGGGCCTGTGGCGAATGACGGGAAAGCCCGGGGTCGTAGTCGGCAATCAGGGACCGGGGGTTGCCAATCTGGCGGCCGCGGCAATCAACGCTGCAAAGGAATACGCGCCGGTCATCTTCATTGCCGGCCAGCGCAAGCACATTGCCAGCCAGCGCGTGAGCCGTGGTCGGATCCAGTACATCCATCAGTCGACTCACTTCGAAGCGGCGATGAAATATACCGGCGTCATCGAGT
>DATBAM010000029.1:0-29456 GCA_036271535.1 Steroidobacteraceae bacterium
GATGACGATGCGGCCCTTGGCATCGGCGTGCGCGTGCCGGATGAGCGAACCATCGATCTTGAGTCGGTCGATCGGCAGGCGCACGAGGTAGCTGAGGCTGCAGTAGCCGGTACCCACGTCATCGAGCGCTACCCGCACGCCGAGCGCCTTCCATTGCGCCAGACAGCGCGCCGTCTCGTCGATGTTGCCGGCAAGCAGCGTCTCGTTGATCTCGAGTTCCAGACAGCGCGCCGGCAGCCCGGTCGCGTTCAAGGTCGCCGCGATCTGATTGGAGAATTCCTCATGTATCTGCCGCGACGAGACATTGACTGCGATGACGGGCACGGGCAGTCCTTCCTGAAACCAGCGCGCCGCCTGCTGGCACGCGCTCGATAACGCCCATCGGCCCAGAGAGTTGATCAGACCGGTGTGCTCGGCGAGCGGGATGAACACACCCGGCGCAACGTCCCCAATGTCGGGGCGCTGCCAGCGCGCCAGGGCCTCGAGCCCGCACAGGCGACCGCTGTCCAGATCGTATTCGGGTTGGTAGTGCAACGTGAGCTCGGAACGCTCGATCGCGTCCGCAAGCCCGACCTCGATGCGATGACGCTCGAGGGTTCCCTCCAGTTCCGGTAATACCGCCGACAACACGCGTGAGATCCTTACCCGCAAGGGCTGGAGCCGAGTTCGCACGGAACAGCAACTACAGCATCGTTATACAGCGCCGGTATGGATTGATAGGTAGGACATTGCGCACAGTTCGTGTCACATTTTTTGCGAACCTACACTCACAGCCCTCGCAGCGGACACAAACAATCGGTAAGAACATCAATCGGTCACCCCACCCACCGGCTTGCGATGTACTAACGTGAAGTCGTACCACTGTCCGATGCGAGGCGATCCAGTAGATCGACCGCGATGCGCAGTAACGCACGCTCCGCGTCCGTCAGCCTGGTCTGCATTGCATCCGTCAGCCAGACATTGTGTCGATGGGCATCGACCACCAGCAGGTCAGTACCGCGCTGACTGATCGCAATCCGGATCTGCCGCCGGTCGGCTGTGTCCGGTCGCCGTTCGATCAGACCCTCGGCGTCCAGTTCGGCGATGATGCGCGTGAGTGACTGGGGCTGCAGGCGCTCCAGCCGCGCAAGGTCGCGCGCGGTCATCGGTGCACCGAGCCGATGCAGATGTCCCAGGATACTGAGTTTGGAACCGCTGACGCCATGCTCAGAGCGCAGGCTGCGTAACCGGCGCGCCATCTGCAGAACGCTGTGCCTCAGGGCGTTGGCCGCCTGCCGGCTGCTGTCCGACTCCCGGGTCACTGATAGCGTTGGAAGTGCGGGCAGGTCGCCGCCGCGAGCAATGGCACCCCCGGTGGCTGGTCGACGTATCCCCAGGCCGGATGTCGGCCGCAGACAATGAAATAGAGCTCGTTCCGGAACAGGTCGTAACGCCCCGCTACGGCAGATGGAGCGCTGCGACCGCCGTTGCCACGATCGCGGGGCCGATCCAATGTGCTCCCGCCTGCGAGTCGACCCGTGAATTAGTACGCATATGCGTACTAATAGGCGGAATCGATCAGCCCTGCAAGCTCTTTTGGGAGCCACCTCGCCCCGGCGGGCATGCCTCGCTGCGCCAGTCGATGATGCGCGCATAAAAAAGGCGGCGAGCCCGAACGGCCCGCCGCCTTTGTATCGATCAACGAGCCTTAGGATCAGGCGACCGCTTCGATCCCGGCGACCGAGGTGCGGTGCATGGTGCGTCCTGAGTCCATGGCGTACGGAATCACACGGTGCAGAGCCCCGCAGTTGTCCCAGACCACCAGGTCGCCTTCCTGCCAATAGTGGCGATAAGTGAAATCGGGCTGCGCGGTCCACTCGAGCAGACGCGCCAGCAGTGCACGACCGTCCGCCTTCGGCAGATTCACGACATGATCCGCGGTGTACCCGATGATCAGCGACTTGCGGCCGGACTTGTGTGACCACACCAGCGGATGCTCGTGCTTCATGTGGCGGCGGCTCGGGGCAAGCACTTCCGGGGTCGCGACCTCGCGCACCGCGGCGGCAACGGTATGCATGACGCGCAGCCCTTCGAGATCCTGCTTCTCATCTTCCGGCAACGCCTGATAGGCGGCGAACGTGCTGGCAAATTCGGTCTGTCCACCTTTGGCAGCCGTCTTGCGGGCACTCAGGACGCTGGCCTTCGGTGGCGGAATCGGAGAGCAGATGCCGTCCATATGCCAGAAGTAGGTGCCCAGGACATATTCGGGTTCGTTGTTGATCTTCGGATCGAGCGTGATCGTGTAGACGTCCTGCATCGAGGTGTCGCCGCCGGCGATCTTGTCGGTGAAATTCACGCGGGCACCGAGCTGATCCGTGAACGCCAGCTGCTCCTTGTCGGACAGACCGAGCTTCGGGAACACGAGCACCTGCCGCTGCTCGAGCAGTTCGAGGCACTCGCCGATGACTTCCTTGTCCGTGATATCGGATCGATCGATGTGAACGATCGAGCCGATCTTCGGCTTGACGTTTTCGCTCTTAATTTTCATAACGTAACCCGCAGTTTCAGCTTTAGTGGCTAGTCTGCGTCCGGCCCCGCCGGGGGTCAATAAGGCGCCTGGGACCGCCCACCACCGCTGCAAATCTGATTCAGGCAGTCGCTCAAATGGCCTCGCGGAAGAACCGTTCGCTGTAGTCGCCGTCGGCCCTGCCGGAGAAATGCCCGGCGCTCAGCGGAAGCCCCATGATGCCGCGAGACCAGTCGATCGATACGCCGAAGTCGTGATACCAGTCGTACAACATCGTGCGCCTGGCGATGCGCCAGGCGCCGCCACGGTTCTCGAAGCGGTCGAGATAGCGGCCACCGACCACCGTGTCCCGATCCTCGTTCTCCATTTTCACGCGGTGATAGGACGTGCAGTGGGTCTCTACCAGGGCGACGGTGCTCCCTTTCAGCTCGACGTAGCTCTGACCCAATACGTGCTGGGTCACCGGCAAAGCCGGTGACCCCGGCACCACCCAGGCCAGGTACTGAGCGAACGTGCCAGCGAACACTCCGTAGTCGGTGACCGAGTCCGGCCAATAGGAAGCGCTGATCATCGCGGCGTCACGCCTGTCCTCGCCGCGAGCCAGGCGGATGATGCACTGCCGGATGCGGTCGCGCTCGAGCAGTGCCTGCAGATCATCGTTTGCTGCCGTCATATCAGGACTCCTTGCTGCCCTTGCGGGCCATTTCGAAGCTGCGCGCCAGGTGGTCCCCGAACCCCGTCGGTACCGGATGCAGCGTCCACTGCTTGCGGGCATCGCGAATGGCATCGATCTGCTCGGCCACCGAATCGATCGACCAGTTCGGGCGATAGACGCCTTCGCTCTCCGCAATGAATGCACGCGCGACACGCCCCGCCACCGAGATCAGCATCTCTCCTGTGATCGAGCACGACTCGTGCGCAAGCCACCCAACCACCGGCGCCACCAGTTCGGGCCCCATCGCTGGATATTGGGAGGTGTCGAGACCCTCTGCCATACGTGTCACCGCTCCCGGCAGGATCATGTTGCTCTTGATATCGCTGTCGGCGCCTTCGATCGCGATGATGTTGTTCAAACCCATCATGCCGGCCTTGGAAACGCCGTAGTTAACGACGCTGTGATTGCCATAAAGGCCGCCGATCGACGAAGTCAACACGACGCGGCCATAGCGCGCCTGGCGCATACGCGGGTAAGCATGGCGCACGACATGGAACGCCCCCATCAGGTGAACGTCGACCACCGCCTCGAAATCCTCCTGCGAAATCTCGTGCAGCGCGCCGTACCGGACGTTGCCCGCATTGTGGATGAGGATGTCGATGCGACCGTATCGATCCAATGCGGTGTCGATGATCGCCTTGCCGCCCGCGGCTGTCGCCACCGACTCCAGGCAGGCGACCGCCTCGCCGCCCGCGGCGCGTATCTGCGCGACTACCTGCGCTGCAGGACCGGAACCGCTTTGATCGGCGCCGTCACCACGCATCGAGCCGCCAGGATCGTTGACGATCACCCGGGCACCCTTCGATGCCAGCAGCAGGGCATACTCGCGCCCCAGTCCGCGGCCGGCGCCGGTAATCACCGCGACGCGGCCATCGAATCGACGCTCTGTCATGGATCTCCCCTGCTACACCGGCTGCCAGATCGGCGCACCGCGCTGCTCTCGCAGCGATGGGATCGTCTTGCCGTCGATATCGACGATGCCGTATGCCTGCGCCAGTTCGGCATTGATGAAGGTGCCACCCGAGCGCCGCATGATGTCCGGATCGCGAGCCAGCGCGGCAATCACTCGCCCTGGAAATTCGACCGAACTGCCGACGGCGCTGTTGAGCTGCGACGCCATGCCGGCCACGCTCTTGAGATTCTCGGTCGCCCGTTCCGTGTACGTGAATCCCTGCCACAACGATAGCGACGCAACGTTGTGCGGTTTGAGTTCGATCGCCATGTCACGGGCCATGCGGTCGGTCGCGGTCTTGCACGTGCCGAATATCACGTTATAGGTATAGGTCACGCCGACGTATCCGGACAACGCCACGATCAGTCCGCTCTTCTGCCGGGTCATGATGCTGGCAGCGTGCCAGGCAGCAACGAAATTCGAGCGAAGGCCGACATCGAACATGACCCAGTTCGAGATCGGCTTCTCCCAGAACGATCCCGGCTGCGTCAGCTCGGCAGGAATCGCAATCGCGTTGTTGACCAGCAGATCCAATCGTCCCTGTTCGCGGTCCACGCGCGCGAACAGCGCCGCGACCTGATCGTCATCGGCATGATCCACCTCGACGGCGATGCCGCGGCCGCCGCGCGTGTCGACCGCGCCGGCAGTCTCGCCGATCGTTCCTGGCAGAGGCGAACTCCCGTGGGTGACCGTGCGGCCGGTGAAGTATACCGTCGCACCCTGCTCCGCCAGTGCGAGCGCAATGCCCTTGCCGATTCCGCGGCTCGCCCCGGTGACGACAGCGACGCAGCCAGACAGCGATTGCATTGATAGTGACCCCACTTATAGTTATCCGGCTCGCTTATTGAGAAGCAATGTCCTACGGTGACAGTCGGGCGCGCACCGGCAGCGCCTTGCGCGACGTGGATTCAGCCGCGGCCCGCCTGACGGCACTGACCGGACTGCCGCGTGACAGCTCGCGCGCGGTCTGCGCCGTCAGCCTGCCGAGCCGGTCATGCGAACGCGACGGCAGCCGCTCGCGCGGACCCACGATGACCACCGCTCCGAGCGGTGAGCCGTCGAATTCGAGTATCGGTGCGGCAATGTTGGTCGCGGCCGGGTTGATCTCGCCGTCGCTGACGGCGTAGCCGCGGCGTTTGACGTTCCGGAAAGCTTCCAGCGACTGCCTGTCGGGCGGACACCCGAGCATCAGGATCTGCTGCTCCAGGCTCATGAAAGGCAGCACCGCACGTCCCGTCGCGGTGCGCGATGCCGCGACCGGAAAGCCAACCTGCGGCACCATGCGCAGTGCCTGATTGCTCTCGATCACATCGGCGATCACGAAGCCGGGACCATCCGGGACTACCAGGAGCACCGTCTCACCGGTCTGATCGCGCAACTGTTCCAGCCTCGCACGCGAGCGGCTGAGCAGATCGTTGTTGCCGTGCGCGGCATGGGCGACCGCGAGAATATGGAAGCCGACCTCCCAACCGGTGGCCGCCGTACTGCCGGGGCGGATCCAACCTGCGTCGGCCAATGTCATGACCGCACGCTGTATCGCGCTCTTGTCCTCGCCCAGCAGCCGCGCCAGGGCCCGGATACCGATCGGCTGATTGCGCGCGATCGTCTCCAGGACGGTCAGGACACGCGAAGCGCTATGACTGCGTTTGACGGGCACGAACTACTGTACCATGTATCACTTGGCGCGAATGGTGTCTCCATTAGTGAGACAGGTGGACGGAGGGGTCGAAATGAAAACGCTTTCAGGCAAGGTCGCCGTGGTCACCGGCGCCAGCAGGGGCATCGGCAAGGGCATTGCCCTGGCGCTCGCCACGCAGGGAGCCACCGTCTACGTCACCGGTCGCACGGTCACACCGGGTACCTATCCACTGCCGGGAACCGTGGGCGAAACCGCCAGCGAGGCGACGCGGCGCGGCGGCAAGGGAATTGCGGTCGCAGTCGATCACGGCGACGACCAACAGGTAGTCGCTCTGTTCGAGCAGATAGCGCGCGACGAGCATCGATTGGACATCCTGGTGAACAACGCGTTCTCCCTACCGGAAGACCTGGTGGAACCCAAAGGCTTCTGGGAGAAGCCGCTGTCGAACCTCGAGATGTTCCAGGTCGGCGTCCGCTCCAACTTCGTCGCTGCCTGGCATGCGGCCCGGATCATGGTGCCGCAGAAGTCAGGACTGATCGTTGCCATCTCGGGCTACACCGGCGTGGCCTACACCTATGGCGCCGCATTCGGTACCGCCAAATCAGCAGTCGATCGAATGGCGCGCGACATGGCGATCGAACTGCAGCCGCACAACGTGTGCTCGGTCTCGCTGTGGCAGGGACTCACGATGACGGAGCGCGCCGAGCGCAACCTGGCGAACATACCCGGGCTCGAGGGCGGTGATGCCACGAAGCTCGAGGACCGTTCCACGGTCGAACATCCGGGACGGGTGATCGCCGCGCTGGCTTCCGATCCAGACGTCATGCGCCACTCAGGTGGCACTTTCATAACGGCCGAGATGGCGCAGACCTATGGCGTCGTCGACATCGACGGCAGAACGATACCCTCGTTGCGTGAGCGGCGCGGAACACCGATCTGGCGGCCGATCGCGGAGAAGACCCGTGGACACTGAACGCCTGGCGCGGCTCGAGCGGGTGGCGGACCGTCAGGAGATCCTCGATTGCCTGACGCGATTCTGCCGCGGCATGGATCGCTTCGATCGTGAACTCTATCTGTCGGCCTTTCATGCCGATGCCTGGATGGCGGCGGGTCCGTATGTGGGCGACGTCCAGGGTTGCTACGACTGGGCACAGGCGATGCACGAGGCCGGGCAGATCGCGACCCACCACAACCTGCTCAACAACACGCTCGACATCAGGGGCGAGAGCGCGCATAGCGAAACCTACTATCTGTTCGTCGCGCGCAATCGTGACGACAGCAACTGGATGGCGGGTGGACGCTACCTCGATCGCCTGGAGCGACGAGCCGGCGCGTGGAAAATTGCGCTGCGCACGAACATCATCGAATGGTCGGGCATCCTGCCGACGATGCCCCTGCCCTTTGCCGATGTTCCGGACATCCAGGGCAACGGTGCGCCGAGCCGGGATCGGAGCGATCCGTCCTACCAGCGCCCACTGCTCAACCGCCGGGCGGCACGCAAGCCTTGAACGCCCGACAAATGCTAGAGTCAAAACCAACGAATCAGGCAAACTCGCAGCACGGCTGACTGCAGGAGATGGCGATGAGCGCGGAGCCCAGCAATATCAATAACATAGCGTCAAACGATCACTGGCCGGACAGCTGGAAAGTGCTCTCTCACGGCATCCGCAGCGGCCGGTACACGGACCCGGCTTTCGCCAGGCTCGAGTTCGAAAAGCTGTGGAGCCGGGTCTGGCAGGCAGCGGCGCGGCTGGACGAAATTCAGAACGACGGCGACTACACGACGTATGACATCGCCGACCAGTCGGTGATGATCGTGCGGGTAGATGCCAGCACCATCAAGGCGTATTACAACTTCTGCCCGCACCGTGGCACCGCCCTCACCGGCGGCGGCTGCGGCCATTTCAAGAACGAGAAAATCATCTGTCCGTTCCACGGCTGGCGCTGGGATACCGCAGGTAACAACGAATTCGTGCTGGAGAAGCCACAGTTCAAAGACGGCAAGCTGACCGCGAAGGATGTGGCGCTCAAGGAGATCAAGTCGGTCGTCTACGCCGGCTTTGTCTGGATCAACTTCGCCAGCGATCCGCAGCCGTTCGAAGAGTTCATCGCACCGGTCAAATACTGGCTGGACGAACTCAACATCGAAAACATGCGCAACTACTGGTGGAAGGCGATCCCGGTGCGCGCCAACTGGAAGGTGGCGCAGGAAGCCTTCTTCGAGGGTTATCACGTCCCGGCCACCCATCCGCAGCTCGAACCGCTGGGAGCCGAGGTGATCTTCGAAGGGCGGCCCGAGTCATCGATCGAATGGGCGCACGTCAATGTGGAGACCGACGCCTGGGCGAACGGCCACGGTCGTTTCTACGGCAAGAAGTCGCCGATGAAGGGCAACGTGCGGGTCGTCGACGGTGATCCGGTCGAGAGCATGGCCAATCGCCTGAACCTGCTGGCCACCGGCATGGACGCGCAGGTGCTGGCCGAAGACGTCGCGCTGGTGCGTTCATTGAAAGGCAAGATTCCGGAAGGCGCCAACGTCGGTGCCGAATGGACCAAAGCGCTGTACGCCACCGCCGCCGAACAGAAACGGCCGATGCCGAAGATGACGCCCGATGCCATCGGCATGTGGGGTGGTGAAATCTTCATCTTCCCGAACCTGCTGATCCTGCCGATGGCCGGCAACGCGATGATGTACCGCGCCCGCCCGGATGGCTTCGACCCGGACAGGTGCATCTTCGAGATCATCTCGACCAAGTCGTATCCTGCCGCGCAGAAAGTCCCGCCGGCGGTCGTCCAGACCGTCACCGACTTTGACGATCCCAAACAGGTGCTGCCGATTCCCAAGCAGGATCTGGGCAATATTCCGCGCATGCAGATCGGCCTGCATCAGAAAGGGTGCAAACAGATCTGGCTGGCCGACGGGCACGAGAAGATGATCCTGAACATGCACCAGCAGCTCGATCGGTATCTGCGCGACTAGGCAGCAACTCAACCGCGGCATGGACGATCTCGACGCGCGCGAGGCGCAGATCCTCGGCAAACCGCAGCGCATTGCTTCGCTGGGTAACGATGAGTTCGACGCCGAAGCCACGGCGTTGATCTCGAACCTGCGAGCGACACTGGGACTGACGACCAACAGCCAGATACCTGCGGTTTTTGGCCTGATGCTGAAGCACCCCGGCTTGTTTCGCTGCCAGATGACCATGGGCGCCCAGCTGTTTCAGGGCGCCATCCCGCCGCGTGAACGAGAGCTCGCGGTGATGCGGGTAGGCTGGCTGTGCCGTGCACCGTTCGAGTGGGGCGAGCATGTCACCCAATCGAAACGGCTGGGGATCGGCGCTGAGGAAATTGAACGCGTCATCCAGGGTCCCGCCGCGCCGGGCTGGAGTGCGCACGAAGCGGCCATTCTGCGCGGCGTCGACGAACTGCTGCAGGACCAGATGATCAGCGACGATACGTGGAACACGCTTGCCCGCACCTGGTCCGAGCGGCAGCTGATCGAGTTCCCGACGCTGATTGGTCAATACGTCGCGACCGCGTACTCGCAGAATTCGCTGCGCGTGCGCCTCGCCGATGGCAGCAAGGGACTGCGCGAGCGCTAGGGCTAGTTGACGTCGCGACGCAAGAGCCGCTGACGGAACTGGCCAGGCGTCTCCATCAGCGCACGACGGAACGCGCAACAGAAACTCGACGGCGAAGAAAACCCGAGCGACAGCGCGACGCTCTTGATGCTCGAACCGTCCGCAAGCAGGTGCTTCGCGTGCTCGAGCTGACTGTCGGTCACGTACGATCTGATCGAACAGCCGCGGCTCACACGAAACGCGCGTGTGAGCTGGCGTACCGAGATGCCGCACAATGCCGCAAGTTCCGCCAAAGTCGGCGGCTTGGCCAGCCCCTTCAGCCGCTCATCTATCCGACGCAGCCGCCATGGCGCGAGTCCGCCGCTGCTGGCGACGTCGTCACTGGCGCGGCAATAGCGATACAGCTCGATCGCCAGCTGTGCCGCGATCAGCTCACTCATCGTCGCGCTGGCGAACCCCGGCTCGCGCAGTTCGCGCGCCAACCGCAGCAGCAGCTGGCGGATGTTGTCGTCGCGGATGTCGAGGCTCGCCTTGAGCTGACCGTCGCTCCAGTGCGGCTCGCCCTCGAACCACTCGCGCAGCACCTCGGCTCGCAGCAGGCACAGGATCGACACCTGCTGCGCCCCGCCTTCATTGGTGACGCGAATGCTCTCTCCGGGCGGGACGACGAACAGATTGCCAAGCGGCTCGGACCGCATCGGATCCCAGTGCGTGTGATAGCAGGCACGCGCATTGCGCGGTCGCGGGGTCAGACACAGATCCAACCAGTAGTCGGAACGTTGCTGCATGATGTGAACGGACGGACCGATCGGCGGCAGATGCACCAGTTGCGCCGTCGCGGCGGGAACCTGTAGCTCGGCATCGATCAACAGTTGATGTACGCTCAAGCGAACCCCCTGGCAAAACGTCGGGCCGGCACCTCGAAGTGGCGGCGCGGATTGTCGATGAACATCTTATCGATCTGAGCCTGTGTGACACCCGCCTCCAGCATCGCCGGGAGGATCTGGCGATGGATGTGCAGGTAGTGGTGCTCCGGCATCACCCGATTGTAGTCCTCCACGGACGGAAAGAAATCCGACCAGCAACAGCAGTCGTGCGAGAGCGTCAGCTGATCGACATAACCCCGCCTGATCAACTGCGCGATCGTATCGACGCGCTGCGCGGTGGTGACCGAGAAATGAATGCCGAAGCGATCCATGCCGAGGATCGACCCCCTGTCCGCGAGCCGCATCAGATAGTCGAGGTCGGTGCTGTCACCGCAGTGGCCCAGCAGCACGTCCTCGAGGTCGACACCCTCTTCCTCCATGACACGCTGCGCGATCAGGCCGGTCTGTGCCTGCGGCGCCGTATGCACCGTGACCGGCACGCCCGTCATGCGCTGGGTACGCGCCACGGCACGCATGATGCGCTCTACGCCAGGCCGCAGTCCCGGCAGGTCGATCGCGCATTTGAGTTCGCCTGCCTTCATCGCCGTGCCACCCATGCCGACGGTGATATCCCGATAGAAATGCTCGATCATCGGCTCGGGTGCATCGCATAGCAGCCCCGGGCCATAGAACGAGAACGGCGCCGGCACCTCGTCGAATGTGTAGGCACCGGTCGACAACACGATATTGAGATCGGTCAGCTCACTGACGCGGGCAAGATGCGGGACGTATCTCCCCAGGCCGAGCACCGTCAGATCGATGATCGTGCCGATGCCGGCAGCCTTCAGCGCGTTGAGCCGCCCGGCTGCCTGATGGATCGTGTCGTCCTGAAAAAAATCCGGCCGATAGTTCTGCGTGTACTCCAGATTCATCAGGAAGATGTGTTCGTGGATCAGCACACGGCCGAGCGCAGCGCTGTCGATCGCGCCGCGCGCAGTCTGTATTTTTACAGGTGTCCGAACGGCGGTCACGAACGCTCCGCGGATGACTGGATGTCGATGCAGAGCTTGCCGAAGTGCCGACCGGTCTGCAGATAGCGGAACGAATCCGCAAGCTGCTCCAGCGGGTAGGTGCGATCGACAACCGGGTGGATGTCATGTGCTTCGATGGCGCGCACCATCTCGAGCTGATCACGGCGGCTGCCGACGGTGACACCCTGAAGCCGCAGTCGCTTGGCCTGCACGATCGCAAATGGCATCTGGTCGGTCTTGAATCCGGCGACGGCGCCGATGATCGCGACATGAGCGCCCGTACGCGCAGCAATCAGCGACTGCGGCAGCGTATTCGGGCCACCGACCTCGATGATGTGATCCACACCCAGGCCGCCCGTCAGATCGAGCACCGCGTGGCCCCACTTTTCGACCTCGCGATGATTGATGACATGATCCGCACCCAGTCCCTGCAGCCGCATCAGCTTCTCCGGGCCCGATGAGGTCGCGATGACCGTGGCCCCTGCTGCCTTCGCAAATTGCAGCGCGAACAACGATACACCGCCGGTCCCCTGGATCAGCACCATGGCGCCGGGGCGAACCTGGCCATCGCTGATCAATGCCCGCCACGCCGTGACACCGGCACACGCCAGCGTTGCGCTCTCGACCGCGGTGAGTCCCGCCGGCGCGTGGGTGAAATGAGAGACCGATCGCGTCGCCCATTCGCAGGCGTAGCCGTGTGCCGGGCCGCCAGGACTGTTGTTGAGCTGCGTACGCTCGCGGTGACCGTCGACCCAGGATGGATGAAACGTGCTGACGACACTATCCCCGCACTTGAACTCGGTGACCCCCGCTCCAACCTCGACCACTTCTCCGGCTGCGTCGGATAACGGAATCAGTCCTTCCATCGCCGGGAAGAATCCGGTCACGACCAGATTGTCGCGGAAGTTGAGCGATGCGGCGCGTATCCGCACCTGTATCTCACCGACACCCGGCGCCACGGGTTTGGCCGTAGAGCGATGCAGGCTGTCCAGACTGGCCGGGCGGCCAATACGCATGGCTAGCACGTGTCGTTACCCGATCGTCGTGCTCAGCCTTTCAGTTGACTGGCGTAACGGGCCTTCGCCGCCGCCAGCCGGGTCGGTAGGTGCTCGGTCGGAAACAGGCCGGCAGCGGGCTTCGCTGTCTTCAGCAGCGCGTTCGCGACCTGGATCTGATGCACCTCGGTCGGCCCATCGGCAACGGAGAGCATCGGAATACCCATCCACCACTTGGCCAGCGGGGTATCGCGCGAGGTGCCCAGTGCGCCGTACAGGTGCACCGCACGCTCGACCACATCGTGATAGACCTTGGCCATCGCCACTTTGCACATGCCGATGTGCGTACGCGCAGCGCCGTGCGGCTCGTTGTCGATGATCCACGCGGTCTTCAGCACCAGCAGCCGGAACATTTCCAGTTCGATCGCGGAGTCCGCGATCATGCCCTTGACGAACTGGTGATCCGACAGCTGGCGCCCCTGGGTACGACGCGATACGGCGCGCTCGAGCATCATTTCGAGCGCCTTGTTGCAGACGCCCACGGTTCGCATCGCGTGGTGAATGCGCCCGCCGCCCAGTCGCGCCTGTGCGACCTTGAACGCACCGCCCGGCTTACCCAGCATGGCATCGAGCGGCACGCGGACCTTGTCGTAGAGGACGTAGCCATTCGAACCGTCATCCTCATCGTCATTCATGCCGGGGACGTTTCGCTTGATGACGATGCCGGGAGTCTCGGCCGGCACGATGAACATCGACATGCGCTCCGCCGGCGCGTTCTCCGGGTTGGTCACCGCCATGACGATCAGGAACGCCGCGAAGCGTGCGTTCGACGAGTACCATTTCTCGCCCTCGATCACCCATTGATCGCCATCACGCGTGGCCTTGCAGATGAACTCCTTGGGATCGGCGCCCGCCTGCGGCTCGGTCATCGAGAAACAGGAGACGATCTCGCCATCGAGCAGCGGCTGCAGGTAGCGGCGCTTCTGTTCCGGCGTGCCGAACAGCGCCAGAATCTCCGCGTTGCCGGTGTCGGGCGCGGCGCACCCGAACACGGTCGGTGCCCAAGAGCTGCGCCCGATGATCTCGTTCATCAGCGCCAGCTTCAGTTGGCCGTACCCCTTGCCACCCAGTTCAGGCGGCAGATGGCACGCCCAGAGGCCCTGTGCGCGTACCTTTGCGCGCAACGGCGCAATCAGCGCACGTGCCTTCTTGTTCTTCATGTCATACATCGAACTCGCGGCCGGAAACAGCACATCGAGCGGCTCGACCTCGTCGTGGATGAACTGCTTCATCCAGTCGAGCTTCTGCTGGAACTCGGGATCGATGCGAAAATCCATGTGGATGCCTCTTTTAGAAACGTTCAGGTGTTCGTGATCTGCAGCGCTTTGGCCATCAGCCACAGCGCATAGGTATGGACCGAGTTGCCGATGTGCTCGGGCACCTGCCCCTGGCGCGAGCGCGCATAGGTACCTTCCAGCAGGCAAGCAAGCTTGTAGCAGCTCAGCGCGAAGAACCACGGCATGCTGCTCATGTCGCGGCCGCTGCGCTCGCCGTACAGCTTCACCAGGTCGGCGCGAGTCAGGAAATCCTCCCACGGCTGAACCAGAGGTTTCTTTCCGTCCGGATCGCCGGGCTCCCACCAGCTCGTGAGCACCCAGCCGAGGTCGAGCAGCGGATCGCCGAGCGATGTCAGCTCCCAGTCGACCACGCCGGAAACCCGCGGCGCCTGATGCGAAAACATCACGTTCGCAAACTGGAAGTCGCCGTGCACGATGCCGATGCGCCGGTCGGTCGGCAGATGCTCGCGCAGCCATGCGCCGACTTCATCGACATGCGGCAACGCGCCGTCGTAGTTCGGCATCGAACGGTAGCCATCGAGCTGAGAGCGCCAGCGATCGACCTGCCGCTCGTGCCATCCGTCGGGCTTGCCAAGATCGGCAAGTCCGACTGCCTTGTGATCGACGCTGCCGAGCGCTGCGGCAGCCTCGACGAGTTGCTCGCCCATCGCCCGGCGCCAGCTGCCGTCGGTCGCATAGTTGCCCGGCAGCTGCTGACTCGGCGCAAATCCTTCCAGCGCCGCCATCACATAGAAGCAAGTACCGATGACGGCTGGATCGTCACAGACATCGTAGAAGGTCGGATGCGGCACCGCGCTGCCCTCTAGCGCCTTCAGCACCCGGGCCTCGCGCAACATCGTCTCGTTCGCTCCGGGGCGCACGTGCTTGGACGGCCGGCGAAGCACGAACGCGCCGCCGGCGCGCTCGATCAGGAAGACACTGTTCTGCAGGCCGCCCGCGAGCCGGCGCGCCGACGTGACCGGACCCGATCCGGGTACCGCGTGGGCATCGATCCACTGCGCAAGCTTCGACCAGTTGAGCAGGCCGCCGAAGTCATCCAGCGCACCCTGTCCGCCCTGTGCTGACATAAGTCCCCCGCCGCTACGACATCCATTTGTTATCGGCCATCTTGCACACTTTCCCTGATCGATGTCCAATGCATAGTAACGCCACGTTTGATGAGTCCTATGAATATCGATCTGCGCAGTTGCCGGCATGTGGTCGTCCTTTCACGGGTGCTCAGTTACACCAAGGCGGCCCAGGAGTTGTGCCTGACCCAATCGGCGCTCACGCGCAGCATTCAGGCGGTCGAGCGGCGCGCCAATGCGCGTCTGTTCGACCGGCACCGCGGCGGCGTGTATCTGACCAGCGTCGGCCGGGCATTCGTCGAGCGGGCCTCGGCGCTGCTGCGCGACGCCGATGATCTGGAGCACCTGCTCGATCGCGCCAGCGACGCCGACATCGGCGAAGTGTCTTTCGGCATGGGACCTTTGGCGGCCCAGGCACTGCTGCCCGCGGTGCTACCCAGGATCTTCGCGAGCAAGCCGGACCTGCGAACGCATGTCCTGGTGCGCAACACCGAGACGCTGCTGCCGGCCGTGGTGCAGGAAACCATCGAGTTCTTCATCAGTCCCGAGGGCCCGGTACCGGCGTCCGCGCCACTGAAGAACACTTCCCTGGGCTGGATTCCGATGTCACTGCTGGTGCGCGACGGCCATCCGCTGCTCGATGCGGCACGCGGGAAGGAAACCGGCTCCTATCCGCTGATTTCGCCCGGGCCGGTCACGCTGAATGAAAGCTGGCCGCGATACTGCAGGCCGCATCTGTCGGGACCCTTGCATGTCATCGAAGACTACGGCGTGGCATCGCGCATCACTACGAATACGGATGCGATCTGGCTCAGTTCCACCTATGCAGCCGTCGCGGAGATACAGGCAGGCCTGTTGCAAGAGATCCCGGTGCCGCGCGGTCAACGCCCGCTGCGCTTCCGGCTGATGCTCTATAGCCTGGACCGACGCTCACTATCGCCCGCCGCGCTGATGCTTCGCAGCCTGTTTCAGGAGCGCATCGCCTCGCTGGCCACGGCGATGCCAACACGGTAGCTGGCGCGCTCGGATCGAAGCATGGCCTGACGCGGCTCACTGCCGCGCCAGACGCGCGATTTACAACGAATCAACGGTTCGCCAACCGTTCGGCCGCGTCCTGTTCCCTCAGCATCGCCGCCGTGAGTCTTTGCTGGAGCGACTTCATATCCGAAATCTCCTGCTCCAGCTGATCGATCCGAGTGTTCTGATATTTCACTTCGTTGAGCAGCATCGGCGCGAGTTCGTCGTAGCGCACCCCATCGATGCGGCCTGCCTCATTGCGAATGACCAGTTCCGGGTACACCTTCGCCACCTCCTCGGCGATGAGGCCGTACTGCAGCGGCCCCTGCGGGTCGGTCTTCAGATGGAACGTCACCGGACGCAACTGGCTCAGCCGCGACATCTCAGAGCCTAGCGGTGCGATGTCGGTCTTGAAGCGCTCGGAAGAGACGACCACGCCAAGCTGTCCGGCTGAATTCACCACCACCGCACTGCCATTGAGCGGTGTTCCGTACACGCCGGCAATGAACGTCTCCCTCTGGGTCATGGGCACACCGATGCGGATGACGTTACTCTCGCCCGCCACACCAGGAGACGCGATATCGATATTGTTGCTGCCGCTAGTATAGAAACCACCGTGAAAGCCGATGCCAATATTGTTCGACCCGGACGCGTTGGTCTGAAGCGCGCTCTGGCCGATAGCGGTATTGGAACCACCACTGACGTTCTGGAACTGTGCACCGACGCCGACCGCGACGTTGTAGTTCGCGGCAGTGGTGGCATTCAACGCATTCTGGCCTACCGCCGTGTTATAGGAGCCGCTGGTCGTGGCCGCGAGGGCTCCAAATCCGACGGCCGTATTGTTGGAACCCGTCTCGCCGAAAACCCCAGGTCCTTGCAGCGCGGACATACCCACGGCCGTGTTACCGCTGCCAGTTGCGCTCGAGTCCAGCGCAAACGCTCCAAAGGCTGCGTTATTCTGACCGGTCGAATTTTGCGAGAGAGCCTGCGACCCAACCGCGGTGTTGTTGCTGCCCGTCGTATTGGACACGAGCACGTCGAAGCCGGTAGCGGTATTGCCTGCGCCGGTCGTGTTCTGAATCAGAGCGGCTGATCCGATGGCTGTGTTCGAAGCCCCCGTATTGACGATCAGCGCGTTGGCACCCACGGCGGTGTTATCGTTACCGCCGGTATCTGCCTGGAGCGCGTGGTAACCGAGCGCGGTGTTATCCCCGCCGTTGAAAAATTCAAGCCCCGCGTGGTCCAGAACGACGCCGTAGACATTGAGCAATGCGTCAGTACCCGCCGCCGTGTTCTGGGCAGCGTCACTCGTGACGACGTCTGGCGGCTGCGCGAAAGATGCGCCAGCAACAAACGCCGCAATCAAACCGAACGACGTTCTATGAGACTGTTTCATATGCACGACCTCTGAAGGTAAATTAGTCAATCGAAAATTAGTGGAGAACGACGCCGCTCGTCTGCGGACATACAGACGAGGGCTCGAGAAGGAAAAGAAAAAGCTTGGGCTAACGCTTTGTCAGCGCATTGGGTCGAGACGAATGCTTCATCGACGGGCGCCATGCGGCCTGCGAAGCTTGTTTGAGTGAATGCAATTTATCGAAACTTTGCATCAGCAACAAGACGGTACCGCGACCTACATGGCGCGCTTTGGACTACCGAACGAGCGATTCTTTCCGATATTTTTCTGATTGGCCGATTCACGTCCCGCGCGAAAATCATTGAGCATTTTTTATCTTTGTGCCAATGCAGCGCGAAAGCGCGGAGTCGGACCATGCGTATGGCTGCCGTAAGCTGCGAAGCCGCTGGAAATATATTTTTGCATACCCCTGTTAGCTGACATGGGCCTCCACTAGGCTTCTTCCTCGTTCTCACACGAACTCCGATCAACGAGGGGCGCACATGAAGTCTCTAATACGTTGCACTATGGCAAGTATCGCTCTGATCTCTGCATCGCATTTCGCTGCTGCCGGCGAAAACACGCCGCGTTATCTGATCACGACGGAGCCGAATGGTATCGACATCTCCATTCTGAAGAACGACAAGGTAACTCCCGTCGACGGCAGCCCGTTCGCGATCAATCCTTTCGTTCCGATCGCGCAGGATCCGTTGCAGGTGGCATACAGCGCTTCGCGCGATCGGCTGTACGCCCTCTATTACACCCTGAGTGGCGGCAATATGGGGCTGGCCAGCTTCCACCTCGACGACGGGGTGCCGACATTGGTATCCAGCGTCGGTGGGCTGCCTTATCTTTTCCATGGCGTACTGCCGCCGAATTTCATCGCGGTCGGAGCACGCTTCATTCTGATTGCGCAGGGAAGTGAACTCTTTCCGTACCCCGGCCTTCTCGAAGTCGTCACCAACACGAAGGATAAGCTGAGCTACGCCGGAAGCTACACCCTGGGATATGCAGGCCCCGCCTCTGGCAGCGACAGTCTGGGGATCACGACTCCGCTATCGATCCGGACCGATGACGACGATCACTACGCGTTCATTACCTACCAGAATGGCAATCCGACCATTCAAGGTGCATGGCAGGAGCTGTCGCCGGCGTCGGGAACCACTACATCATTGGTGATCGCGAACTCTGACGACGATATTTTTTCTTATACAATTACCGCGCCTGGATGCACACAGTCGGCACACGGCTCGCTGAGCAACGATAGCGGTAACCTCTACGGCACCGGCATCTATTCGCAAAGCGGCAGCCAATGCGCCACGATCACCGGCGCGCCCGCGAATTTTATCGGGGCCTTGGCGGGAATCCAGTTGAACCTGGTCACGGAAGCCGCTGATATGGCCCCGGTTACCAACTGGATCCGAAGCAAGAGTGGTGCAAACGGGAATGCAGCCTTTGGCGAATGCCAATCCATCCAGTGCGTGGCGGTCTACGACGTGTCGGCGCTGCCCAGCGGCGCACCCACGCTCATCGCGACCTACGGTGTTGCGGAGAACAATCCTCTGCTCACGCCGCCCGCCAGATAGGGTCGCCAGCAACCCTGCGCCCGAGCGCAGGGTTGCTGCACGTTTCTGCTCAACGCTGCCAGCGATGGGACCCTCTGATCTGGAGCAGCAACCGACCCGTAACGGGTGTGCGACTGCCGTAGGCGCTGGACCACTCGGCGGGCACGACATCCATCGTGATCGCCGCGCCCATGCCCATCTCTAAATGCCGATATCGAAGCGCCCAGTGAGTGACCCCGAAGGTCAACGCGGAAACCCATCGCTCATCATCGACCTGCGTATCACCCCGAGCCGACGCAGGAATCCGCAGTTCCGATCGCAGCCGTTGCAGCACTTCGACACGACCCCAGAAATCCGACGCATCGAGTTGCCACAGCACTTCGTCCAGGAACGAAACAGATGATCTGCTGTTGGGGTGACGCGAAATCGAACCGAAGACAAAACTCTGATCAATGTCGGCACCTTCGAACGTGAGGTGGTCATACAGCGAGCCCGACAGGCGGGTCGCCGATCTCGTGCCCGGATAGAGGGCATCGCTCTGATCAACTTTCGCGGCCGACGCCATCACGCTGTCGCTCGGGGTCAGATGGTACGAGATACGCAGCGCGGCGGAATTGATCGGCGCGATCGGCAGATCCACGCGCGTCGGCTCCGGCTCAGTACCGTTGAACGCGGAAGCCTCGAGGCGCCACGCGCCGAGATCGAGCCGAGCCCCCAGCACGGTGCTGCTGATATGTCCCACATCCTGACCGACGTGATGTCCGAGCGGCGCGTCAGGATCATCGCGGGCCGATTCGCGATGCATGTAGGCTATCGGGCCGTCGGTGCTCTCCCCTCTGGGCGCGAAGAACACGGCGAGACGCGACGACGATCCCAGCTTGATCGTTTCTTCCAGCGTCAGGCCCATGATCGGCGAACTATGTGGGTGCTGCGCGTCTACATAAGGAGTGCCGTTGGCTTGCACCTCGCCAATCTGCAGCGGTTCGGTGTAGCCATGATCGGGATAAGTCCACCGCTCCGCCGTTCCCATCAGATCGAGATTGAGGAACTGACGGGCGCCAATCCCGGTGCCCGCGTCGATCATGAACATATTTGGCGCCGCGAACTGTGCACCGCCTCGCGGCCCGCTCGCAGCATTGAAGACCCCGAAGGCATTGAACCGCGCAGAGACGATTGCGCCCTGGCTCGATGCTGCACCAACCGACGGCATGCACATGCTCATCGAGCTGTCCCAGACCTCATTCTGACCGCATGACTGGTCGTGAACGGCGGTGCTCCCGCCGCCGAATGCGGCGCCCGATGCTGCCCAGAGCGTGAAGGCGAGCAGCCGCACTAGCTGTCTGAAGGCTCCGTGGGGGACTGTTTGTCCACCGCCTGTCCGTAGAACATTTCTCCCATCCGGATGCGCTCGCGGCCCGTCTCGACGCGATGCCGATTGGTGTCGCGCAGCGAATAGATGCAGCCGCAGTATTCCTGTTGATAGAAGCTCTCGCGCTTGCTGATCTCGATCATGCGCGCGGAACCGCCACCTTTGCGCCAGTTGTACTCCCAGTAATGCATTCCCGGGTATCTGGCAGCAGCACGCACGCCACAACCATTGATCTGCTGCATGTTCTTCCAGCGCGAGATACCGAGTGAGCTGGTAATGACCGGAAACCCATGCTCGTGGGCATGGAGAGCAGTACGTTCGAAGCGCATGTCGAAGCACATGGTGCAACGCTCGCCGCGCTCCGGTTCGTGCTCCATTCCCTTCGCACGCTTGAACCAGTTGTCGGTGTCGTAGTCAGCGTCGACGAACGCAATGCCAAACTTTTCGGCGAAACGGATGTTCTCGTTCTTGCGCAGTTCGTATTCTTTCTGCGGGTGTATGTTCGGATTGTAGAAAAAGATCGTGAAGTCGATGCCGGACGCCTGCATGGCCTCCATGACCTCGCCCGAGCACGGCGCGCAGCAGGAATGGAGCAATACCTTGCTGTTGCCTTCAGGTAACGGGAGTGGCGAGCGCTCGTACGGTGTCATGGTCGCCATTCTGCCGGTGTATTCAAGCGCAAGCCAGCGCTGCGGGGTCGCAGCCCTCGCGGCCGTCGCCGTCCCGTGCACCCCCGTACCTGCGTCATTTCCTACCCTTTCGGGTCGCCGCGTGGGAGGACTGGCGCGCCAGTTCTATGAAGGCTTTCACGTAGTCGGTATTCGTATCGGTGTTGCGCGCGCCCAGGAAAATCTGCTTGGCGATGCCCCGCGAGCCCAGGCGCACAGGAATGATCCCCATTTTTTGGGTGTATTCCAGCGCCAGCCAGCGCGGCAGTGCTGCAACCCCGCGACCACTCGCCACCATTTGCAGCATGATGTCCGTGGTTTCGATCGTCTTGTGACGCCTGGGCGTAACCCCGGCGGGTAGCAGAAACTGGTTGTAAATATCGAGGCGGTCCGTGGCTACCGGGTAGGTGATCAGCACTTCCTCGGTAAGCTGCCGGGGTTTGACGTACGCAGCGGCAGCCAGGCGATGACCGCGCGCGACCACCAGCACCTGCTCGTAGTCGAACACCGGTTCGAACTGCAGGCCGGGCTTGTGGATCGGATCGGGGGTCACCAGCAGATCAATGTCATAGGCAAACAGCGCGCCGATCCCGCCAAACTGAAACTTTTGCTTCACGTCGACGTCGACGTCAGGCCAGCTGGCCAGGTACGGCGAGACCACCTTGAGCAACCATTGATAGCATGGATGGCACTCCATGCCGATTCGCAATGTGCCGCGCTCTCCCAGAGCGAACTGCCGCATACGCTCTTCCGCCAGATCCATCTGCGGCAGCACGCGCATCGCCAGCGCCAGCAGATACTGACCCGCCTGGGTCAGCCGCAGGCGTCGGCCCTCCCGCAGCCAGATGTCGGTACCCAGATGGGTCTCCAGTTTCTTCATCGAGTGGCTGAGAGCCGACTGAGTGAGCGACAGCACGCCGGCGGCCGCCGTCAGCGAACCCTGTCGCTCGACCTCCAGAATGATTCCCAAGTGTTCGCGCTGCAGCATCAGCTATGAGCCTTATTCATAGATCGGTGAAATAACACCATTATACTTCATCGATGGGCAAGCCTACGATTCGTCGCGTCATCAGGCACACGGATACAGGCATGACCACTGCACACAATCTTGGCTTTCCCCGGATCGGCGCCAGGCGCGAATTGAAGTTCGCGCTCGAGTCCTACTGGAAGGGAGAGTCATCGCGGGACGCACTCGAAGGCACAGGAGCGCACCTGCGCCGGCGACACTGGGAAAGTCAGGCCGGGCTCGATCTCACGCCGGTCGGTGATTTCGCTTTCTACGATCAGATGCTCGACATGAGCTTCACGCTCGGCAATCTCCCCGAGCGCGTGCGCAGCTTCCACGGTGACGCGCTGGACAACTATTTTCGCGTCGCGCGCGGTCGTTCCGCCCAGAGCGCCGAGGATCACGCGCCGTGTCGTGGCGGCATTGCCGCCGGCGAGATGACGAAATGGTTCGATACCAACTACCACTACATCGTGCCCGAATTCATCGCCACCACGACGTTCAAGCTGGACGCCGCCCGCTTCGTCGAGCAACTCGCCGAAGCCAGAGCGCAGGGGGTCAAGGCCAAGGCCGTCATCATCGGACCGGTGACCTATCTGGCCCTCGGCAAAGCGAAAGATGATTCGGACAAGCTCGCGCTGTTGCCGCGTCTGCTGCCGGTCTATGTCGAACTGCTGAAGTCGCTGGCCGCACAGGGTGTCCAGTGGGTCCAGATCGACGAGCCTGTACTGGTTACCGAACTGTCTGCCCCGTGGCAGCAGGCGTTCCGCACTGCGTATGCAGCACTCGATACCGGCGCAGTCAAACTCCTGCTCGCGACCTACTTCGGCCGGTTGCAGGAAAATCTGTCACTGGCGTGCGAATTGCCGGTGCAGGGTCTGCATCTGGACGCCATCACCGCGCGCGACGAAGTCGAGACGCTGCTGACCCGTCTGCCCAAGGACCGTGTCTTGTCGCTGGGCGTGATCAACGGCCGCAACATCTGGAGGACGGATCTACACGGGGTGCTGGAGTGGCTGGAACCAATCGCCAGGCGCTTGGGCGATCGCCTGTGGATTGCACCCTCGTGCTCGCTGCTGCATGTGCCGGTGGATCTCTGCGGCGAACAGAAGCTGGATGCCGACGTCAAATCCTGGCTGGCATTTGCATTGCAGAAGCTGGATGAACTCAAGGTGCTGGCAACGGCGCTGAAGATTGGCCGGGGGGCGGTCAAGGACGCCCTGGCCGCCAATCAGGCAGCCGTCAATGCACGTCGCGCCTCACCGCGCGTCAACAATCCGACCGTCAAAGCCGCTCTGGCCCAGCTCTGCGCATCGCTCGGCCAGCGTAAACACGCCTACGGGCAGCGTGCGCCCAAACAGGCCTCCCTGCTGAAGCTACCGGCGTATCCCACCACCACGATCGGCTCGTTCCCGCAGACCGCCGAGATTCGGCGTGCCCGCAGTCAGTTCAAGGCTGGCCAGCTCGATGAGGCCGCCTACAAAGCTGCGATGCAGGCCGAAATCGCCCGCAGCGTGCGCGAGCAGGAGGCGTTGGGCTTGGACGTGCTGGTACATGGTGAAGCCGAGCGTAACGACATGGTCGAATACTTCGGGGAACAGCTCGATGGCTACGCGTTCAGCCAGTTCGGGTGGGTGCAGTCATACGGTTCACGCTGCGTGAAGCCACCGATTCTGTTCGGTGACATCAGCCGCCCGAAAGCGATGACGGTCGAGTGGATCCGTTACGCACAGTCGCTGACCCGGAAACCGATGAAAGGCATGCTGACAGGCCCCGTCACGATCCTGAACTGGTCCTTCGTTCGCGACGACCAGCCGCGCTCGGCATCGTGCTACCAGCTTGCGCTGGCGATCCGACAGGAAGTGCTCGATCTTGAAAAGGCCGGCGTGCGCGTGATCCAGATCGACGAGGCCGCACTGCGCGAGGGCCTGCCGCTTCGCAAGTCTCATTGGAAGGAATATCTGGACTGGGCAGTAGAGTCGTTCCGCATCACCGCCAACGGTGTCGAGGACGAAACTCAGATTCACACCCACATGTGCTACTCGCAGTTCAACGACATCATCGCCTCCATTGCGAACATGGACGCCGATGTGATCACCATCGAGACTTCGCGTTCGGATATGGAACTGCTCAATGCTTTCGATAGCTTCAAGTATCCGAATGAGATCGGACCGGGCGTCTACGATATTCATTCACCCAATATTCCGACGCAGCAGCACATCGAGCAACTGATGAAGAAGGCGGCCGAGCGAATCCCGGCGCAACGCCTGTGGATAAATCCGGACTGCGGACTCAAGACGCGTCAATGGGAGGAAGTGATCCCGGCATTGACCAACATGGTGGCGGCCGCGAGGGCGCTGCGTGCCGCACAGATTGAGCCTTCAATCTGAAGCCGACGATCGAGTCAGGCTGACGCGGACCCCTATGCTCGAGAGCGTGTGCGATATGGGTGGACTGAGTTTGGATACGCTGACCGAGACGGCGGCGATCAACCCGAACTGGTGCAGAACCCCTTTCGCAACCGCTTCACTCAACGCTTCGAGCGTGCGGTATTTCGTAGCGGCCGAAATGCGGATTGCAGTTTCTACGATCGCGTCATATCGCACCGAGGCCTGCAGCGCATCGTCCGCATGCGTGGGGATCGGACTGAGGGTGGCATCGATGTCGAAGACGAACTTCTGGCCGAGACTGCGCTCCTCCTCGAAGATCCCGTGGTACCCATAGATCTGCAATCCCGTGACATGAATGGTGGTCAGCAAGGCGCTACTCCCGATCGGCATATGACAGTTGACAGTCCCTGGGTGGCACAATATCTTGTGTTTGCCAGCGGTGCTTACCACAACAGGTAGGCTTAATAGGGAATCCGGTGCGGCGCAGCACTAAATGTCGAGCGCCAATTCCGGAGCTGTCCCGCAGCGGTAACTGGGAACGAACGGCGCATTTTACGCACTGGAATTCGATAAGAAATCCGGGAAGCGGTGCCTGCTAGTACAGGGCTACCAAGCCCTGAAGCCCACGAGCCCGAAGACCTGCCGCAGCCATCGCCCAAGCCTGCTTCATCGGCAGAGCCTGCGATGAACGGCCATGGGCTCTCGCGGTTGGAGCGGCCGGACTGAATGGACGATCCCGGGCACGGGTTCGCGCCATCGTCCGTTGCTTTCCTCCGGTTGGGCTCTTACCAGAGGCAAGTGCATGACTTCCGATGTCGTACGAGCTGAGCCCACCGCAGCTGCCATGGCGCCAGCGCCGATGCAGCCTTCCTTCCGACTGACCGCTCCACCCGCCCCGCGCGCCCGGATGATGGTGACCAAGCGCAGTGGCGAGAGCGAGGCGGTCGACGTCAACAAGATCGTGCGTGCCGTCAGCCGCTGCTGCGAGGGACTGCACGACGTCGATCCGATGCGCGTCGCGCTCAAGACGATCGCCGGCTTGTATGACGGCGCCACGACCCGCGAGCTCGACGAGCTGTCGATACGCACCGCTGCTTCATTCATGGCCGAGGAGCCGCAACACTCACAACTCGCGGCCCGCCTGCTGGCCGGCTTCATCGACAAGGAAGTCCAGGGGCTGGGCGTCCACTCTTTCTCACAGTCGATCCGTCTCGGCTTCGACGTCGGCCTGATCAATGAGCGCGTCATGGCGTTCGTCGAGGCGCACGCCCGCAAACTGAATGCCGCGATCGACCCCGTGCGCTCACACGGCCTTGAATATTTCGGCATGCGGACGCTCTACGATCGCTACCTGCTCAAGCATCCGACACGTCGGCAGGTGCTGGAAACGCCGCAGCAGTTCTGGATGCGGATCGCTGTGTCCTTGAGTCCCACCGTGCACGAGACGATCGAGCTTTATGAACTCTTTTCGGCCCTGGACTACATTCCCAGTTCTCCCACCCTGTTCAATTCCGGTACCCGCCACGAACAGCTCTCGAGTTGCTTCCTGCTCGACTCGCCCGACGACTCGCTCGAGTCGATCTATGACCGCTACAAGGACATTGCGCTGCTTTCGAAGTTTTCCGGCGGCATCGGCGTGGCGTTCCATCGCGTACGCTCGGAAGGCTCGCTGATCCGCGCCACCAACGGCCTGTCCAATGGCATCGTGCCGTGGCTGAAGACGCTCGATTCGTCCGTGGCGGCCGTCAACCAGGGCGGCAAGCGCAAAGGCGCCGCGTGTGTGTATCTCGAACCGTGGCATGCGGATATCGAGGCGTTCCTGGAGCTGCGCGAGAACACCGGCGACGACGCGCGCCGTACCCACCACCTCAATCTCGCCAACTGGATACCGGATCTCTTCATGCGTCGGGTCGAGGCGGACGAGAACTGGTCACTGTTCGATCCCAAGGACCTGCCGCAACTGCCCGATCTGTTCGGGCCGGCATTTGACGATGCCTACATTCAGGCTGAAGCGCAGGGGCTGGCGAAGAAAAGCATCAAGGCGCGCGATCTGTATGCACGCATGATGCGTGTGCTTGCCCAGACCGGCAACGGCTGGATGACCTTCAAGGACAAGTCCAACCGCGCCTGCAATCAGACCGCCAAACCCGGTCACACCGTTCACCTCTCCAATCTGTGTACCGAAATCCTGGAAGTGACGGGCGGCGGCGAGACCGCGGTCTGCAACCTGGGCTCGATCAACCTCGCGCGCCATCTGACGGCGCAAAGCATCGACTTCGAGAAGCTGGGGCACACGGTCGCCGTCGCAACTCGGCAGCTCGATCGGGTCATCGATCTGAACTTCTACCCCATTGGCACGGCGCGATCGTCGAACATGCGCTGGCGACCGATAGGCCTGGGAGTCATGGGCCTGCAGGATGTGTTCTTCCGGCTGCGCCTGCCGTTCGACAGCGAAGCGGCCCTGGCGCTGTCGACGCGCATCGCCGAGACGATCTACTTCCACGCGCTGCGCGCCTCGATGGAGTTGGCTCGCGAACTCGGCGCTCACGAGAGCTTTCCCGATACGCGGGCAGCGCAGGGCGAACTGCAATTCGAGGCCTGGGGCATCACCCCCTCCGCGGCCTACGACTGGGCGGATCTGCGCCATGACATCAAGGCCCATGGGTTGCGCAACAGCCTCCTGATCGCCATCGCGCCGACCGCGACGATCGCCTCGATCGCCGGCTGTTACGAGTGCATCGAGCCTCAGGTGTCGAATCTCTTCAAGCGCGAGACGCTGTCGGGAGATTTCCTGCAGCTCAATCGCTATCTGGTCGAGGAACTGAAGCAGCTCGGCATGTGGACCGAAGACGTTCGCGACGCCATCAAGCTGGCCGACGGCTCCGTGCAGGGCGTGCTCGATCTGCCGGAGGAACTGCGCGTGATCTATCGAACGGCCTGGGAACTGCCGATGCGCGCATTGATCGACATGGCGGCCGCGCGCGGTGCATTCATCGACCAGAGTCAGTCCCTGAATCTGTTCGCTGCCAACCCCAACATCGGCAAATTGTCGAGCATGTACATGTACGCATGGAAGAAGGGACTTAAGACGACCTACTACCTGCGATCACGACCCGCGACGCAGATAGCGAAGACAACCGTCCAGGCGGCCCAGGCAACGGACAACAGCATCGTCGCCTGCTCGCTCGAAAATCCTGAAACCTGCGAGGCCTGCCAATGAGCGCGATACCCGTCATCCCACAAACTGATGCGCAGGCTCGGGTATTGCTCGAGCCCGGCTATGACCTGACGCTGCGACCGATGCGATATCCGCACTTTTACGAGATGTATCGCTCGGCTATCAAAAACACCTGGACGGTCGAGGAGATCGACTTCCAGATCGATCTGGGACACCTGCGGCAACGCATGACCCCGGCCGAGCGGCATCTGATCGAACGACTGGTCGCGTTCTTTGCCACGGGCGACTCGATCGTCTCGAACAACCTGGTCATCAGCCTCTATCGGCATATCAATGCGCCCGAAGCGCGCATGTATCTGTCCCGGCAGCTTTACGAAGAGGCGCTCCACATTCAATTCTACCTGACACTACTGGACAACTATGTCCCGGATCAGGCACAGCGCGCGCAGGCCTTTGCGGCCATCGACAACATCCCCGCCATCCGCACCAAGGCGCAGTTCTGTCAGCGCTGGACCGACGAGGTATTGTCGCTCGATCGCATCCGCTGCGAGGAGGACAAGCGCCGGTTCCTGCTGAATCTCACCTGTTTCGCCTGCTGCATCGAGGGTCTGTTCTTCTTCGGCGCGTTTGCGTACGTGTACTTCCTGCGCTCCAGAGGACTGCTGCCCGGTCTGGCAGCGGGTACCAGCTGGGTGTTTCGCGATGAGAGCGCTCACATGACGTTTGCGTTCTCGGTACTCGAGACCGTACGCCGCGAAGAGCCGCATCTGTTCGACCAGCGCTGGTCCCAGCAGGTCGTGCAGATGATGGAAGAAGCGGTCGAATGCGAATCGCAATTCGCCGCGGACGTTCTATCCGGCGGTGTCGTCGGCATGACCCGAATCGAGATGAGGCAGTATCTCGAATACGTCGCCGATCAGCGTCTCAGGATGCTGGGCTTACCGGCACGGTTCGATGTGCGCAACCCCTTTCCCTTCATGGAACTGCAGGACGTGCAGGAACTGACCAACTTCTTCGAGCGGCGTGTATCGGCCTATCAGGTCGCGGTTCAGGGCGAGATCTGCTTCGACGCTCAGTTTTAAAGTCAGCGGTTTCAAGGTCGGCTATTGGAGCCGAAGCGTGAATCCAGCCACGAAATAGACGCCAGGATTGCGGTAGCCCAGGATCTCGACGATGTCGTGATCCAGTGCGTTCTGCACCCTGCCGTACACGTCGAAGTACTTCGTCACATGGTAACGGCCGGAGAAGTCCAGTCTTGCATAACCGGACTCGTAAAAGTCTGCGCCGGGACGCAAGCTGTGGCTGGTAAGGTAAAGATTGGTGCCCAGGTCGAACGTTTCCGACCCATATTCGAGCCCCACATTGCCCATGTTCTTGGCAGTTTCGATCGTCGGCATGAACAAGCCGGAGGCGCCCGCTGTTTGTGAATCGGTGTACGTGTAGTTGGCGCTCAAAGTCAGATGCGGCACGATCTGATACGCGCCCTCTATCTCGACGCCCTGCGATCGCTCGGCCGCTGAATTGTCGTATATACCGAACGGCGCGCCATTGACTACGCGCGGGTTGGGAGCGCTGGCGTCAAAAGTGATGACATTGCTGACATAGGAATGCCAGTACGTCACGCTCTCGGTCAGCGCCCCGTCCAGCTGACGGCCGCGGAAGCCGCCTTCGATGGTATCGGCGTTCTCCGGCGTTACGGCCCGGTTACCGTAGATCGCGTCGTATAGCTGCGACAGCGTCGGCTGTGTGAAGCTCGTGCCGTAGTTAGCATAGAACGTCACGCCAGGCGCCAGATCGTACGCCACGCCGACACTGTACGTTCCCTTGTTTTTCCACGTGGTGTAGCTGTCGAGCCGCCCGCCGATCGCGGTATGCAGTGTTTTGTTGAACCAGTCCAGTGAAGCGTTCGCGTACACCGAGCGAATGGCGTCCCCTTCGCTCGCTCCACTCAGGAATCCGTCGAAGTTCTCGCTTTCGTTGTAGTGCTGGTTCAGGTAGGTCGCACCCGCGACAGCGGAGATAGTGTCGGCGCGGTACTTCAGGTTGTAGTCGGCTTCATAATTGTTGTTGATCGTTCGAAAGGTAAACGGCGTCTGATAAACCGGTACGGCGTCCCCCGCATCGAAGGTCGAAAAGGTGTTGGGGTCTGTCCACCCG